>JANQGT010000044.1 GCA_028277205.1 Candidatus Altimarinota bacterium | reverse complement strand
GTACTACGACGCCCTCTGAAGCGAGCATGAGGCAGTCGACATTCCCGTCGCACAGGGGACGGACATCGTGGCGCCTGCGGACGGATACGTGTATCATATCAATCCTCCGAGACCCGGCGGCTACTCTTTCGTCGCGATAAAGCACGCGGGCGGCTACGTGACGGTCTACGGACACCTGTCGGAGGTTTCCGCCGAGCAGTTTGATTTCATCAAAAAAGGACAAGTATTCGCAAAATCGGGCGGAGCCGTCGGGACACCCGGAGCCGGGATCATGACCTCCGGGGCGCATCTGCATTTCGAGCTGTATCACGATCGGCAGAGCGTCGATCCCCTCCGGCATCTGGATCTGACGTATCTGGATTTCAATGCGCTGAAAGCAAAATACCGCTATAAATTCGTCGAGGATTTCAAAAAGCGCTACAAACACCGCGCAAATCTCGCGAAGTACAATACCTTTTACATCGCGTGAGAGACCGAGATAGAGCGCCAACAGTACCTGCTTGCGACGTATGCCGCGAGCGCATTTCGCAGCTGGGACATGTGGGTAGAGGAGGCGACTGTCGCTCGCATTGATCCGAGCTTTGCGATGTGCGTGGGACTCGCGGAGTCGAGCCTCGGAAATCGCCTGAAAACCGCGTACAATATCGGAAACGTGGGAAACACCGACTCCGGCAGCACATACGAATTTCCGAGTGCGCGCAGCGGTGTACACTGGATGATGAAGACATTCAACAATCAATTTCTCGGCGACTATCAGACGGTCGATCAGCTCTCCCGCTACGGAAACAAAGACGGCACCATCTACGCCTCCAGCTCGACGAACTGGCACAATAATGTCATCCGCTGCCTCTCCGCGCTCAAGGGACGATTTGTGGAGGATGACTATGCGTTTCGGCTGGAGGGGGAGCTATAGGGAATGTGGCGATATCACAATAGCCGACACGGACTGCGATAATCGAATAAGTCGAGAATCAATCACGGCTCCAATCCCATATTCTGTAAATAATTCTATGGCATTATTGAGTATGATTTTCCAGTCAATCCCCCTCCCCGTGATCGTGGGAAAACTCATTCGCTCTCGGCCATGTTTAGAATATCCGTGCGCAAGCAATCATATCGTAGAAAATCAATCTGATACCGTGTCAATCATGTAAATCCGTGATAGGCTCACCATTCGGACGATACTATAGACTTTCTCGTACTTTCGTATACGCTGGTATCGTTTTTTCTTTTTATTTTTCTCTCATGTACCCCATCCGCGTCGCGAAAAAATATGATCCGAATAATCTCAAATCAACGTCGCATCTGTATACCACGGTATATCTCGGCACGTATATTTCCGATGATTTTCTGGAGGGAAACGGGAGCCATCCGGGCGTAGACATGATCCCGCAGACATCGGGAGCGGACGTGTATGCCGTACTCGACGGCGTCGTCGTGACCGCAGGAGAAAACGGCACCTCCGGAAAGCACGTAGTCATCCGCCATGATCGGGCGCCCGATCCCGACGATCTATCGCAGACGGAGGCGCTCTACAGCTCGTACCTGCATCTCTCGCAGATCACGACCGAGACGGGCGCCATCGTCACCGAGGGGACGCGCATCGGCGCGACGGGGACGACGGGCATATCGACGGGAGAGCACCTGCATTTCCAGATCGACCGCGAGAGCGCGCCCTATCACCCCTACTGGCCGTACTCGACGGCGGAGGCGTCCGCTGCGGGATACGGTTTTCTAGAGGCGGTGAATGCCGGACTCGGTCTGGAAAAAGCAAAAACGTACACTATCAATCCGCTCGTATATCTGGATGCTGTCGAGGCGCATCACTCCACGCACCTCGCAGACTCGGCGACCGACACCGACGTGCATATAGCCGCCGACGCTCGCTCGGATAGCACGACATTTCCAGACGTACCGGAGAGCCATCCGTACGCGACTGCAGTCTACGCGCTTCGCGATCGGGGAGTCGTCTCGGGCAATGGTGGCATGTTTTACCCGGAAAACAATGTCTCTCGCGCCGAGCTCGTCAAAATGGTATTCAACGCTGGAGACATCCCGATCGAGGGCGAGGGGCTGCACCTTTTTCACGATGTCCCGGACGACGCGTGGTACACCCCGTATGTCAATACGGCAAAGCTTCGCGGCGTCGTGCTCGGATATGACGACGGCACCTTTCGTCCGAATAATCCTGTCACGCGGGTCGAGTGACTCAAAATCATCATAAACACCTTTCATCCCGCGGTACTCCCTGCGATCTCGGCATCCGGTTTTTCCGATGTGTCGATGGATCTCTGGTACGCCCCGTACGCCGAGTACGCACTAAAAAACAACCTCATGAATTTTTCGGGCAATCAATTTTTGGCTGAAAAATTTCTCACACGCGCGGAGACGGCGAGTGCGATCTGGACGATGATGGGGATGATGGGAAGGGTGTAAATGTCGTATTACGCCCGAAAATCTCATGAAGAGTCTTTGGGAAGCTGGCGCAGTCTATGGCGAAGAAAGCAGTAAGCTATCGCAAATCACACAAATCACACGCTGTATCCGAGAGTTTTATACCAACTCAAAGGGGGTTCAATACCCGCAGGCTCACCCCCACAAAGCCCATCCGCCCGTGCAGCGGATGATCCTGTGAGCGCTCCTGTCATACCAAGTGCGACCACCGCTACAGTATTTTCAATCGCTTTTCTACCACACTCCAGGAAAGCGCGACGACCCATGTCCGGACCGTGATCTAAAACTTTTTCACTCATAAAAAAATTAAGGAAATATGTACATAATTTCCTTATATCAATGTCTTTTCGAAAGTCAATACAAAATATACGTATCCCCACGAGAGACGCTTGTTTCTCGTTATTGCGTCATTCCCGGCAGATTCATACCCATCCCGCCCATCATGGTGCGCATCTCCTCCGCCGCGACTTCTTGGGCTTTTTTGATGCCTTTATTTGCCGCCTGCGTAAATCGCGCCTCGAGATCGGCTTTGCGATCGGCAGCGAGGAGTGTCTCATCCTCGATCGCAGCACTGACGACATACATCTCGCCATTGACCGTGACGACGACACCCTCGTACTCCGCCTCTATGTGCGTGTTTGAGAGTTTTTCCTTTATTCGTGAGGCTTCTTGTTGGAGCTTCATGAGGTCCTGTGCCTGCGAGTAGTCCATAGTGTGAAATTGAAAGATACGATACAGCCCGAGTATATATCCCGCTTCTTTTTTTGCAAATCTCATCGAGATACGATATGATAGATCTGTATTTCTAAATATCTTTACAATGGGATTTTTTGACATCGCAAGCACGTCCGCTCCCACCGCAGCAGCCCCGAAAACGGCAGAGAGAGAGCATGACGAGATCATAGCGTCCGATAGCGCCGAGACTCCGAAAACTCCGGACGAATCGCAGGAGGCGTCACTGCTGATATTTGATCCTCCCGCCTCTGAAGAGCCGTCCGATATCGTGCAGGACACAGTACCGGACGGACACGAATCAGCCATCATGCAGGCATCCGAAACTCCGCAGACCGAGACGTCCGATGTCTCCGATATTTTCTGAGGCGTCCTGTCCGATGTCGGAGACGACGACTCCATGACGAAAAATGCAGCCGAGTCCTCGCAGGAGTCGAGTAATGCCGATCTCAGTGCAATCGCGGGATCGGGATTTGCGGCGGATATGATGAGTGCATGAGAAAACGATGCAGATGCGATGACACCGGATGCCATCCTCGACGAGGCAATCGCAAAGCTCGAATCGCTCAGAAATGCCCGAACGAGCGAGCGCGACAGCATCATGACAGAGGTAGAAGAAATCAACACAACCATCAAACGTCTGAAAGACGAGGCAAAGAAAAAAACCGACGAGGCAAAATCCATCGCATCCGAAAGCGAACGCATCGGTGCGACGATCAGCGCACTCTCGACACAAAAATCACAGTAATTTCTCATCGACCGATCGTATCATGGCGGATCAAAAAGAACTCACTATCGAGGGCATCCTGAAGCACGCGATCGACATCCAGGCGTCGGATATCCATCTCGCCGAGGGTGAGTACATGGCATTTCGCGTGCACGGAGAGCTCGAAAAATTCATGCACGGAGGCGAGACCAGCAGGCTCCAGCCCGAGACGATGGAGCGCCTCGTCCGAGAGCTTTTTCGGGGAAATGAGCAAAGTATCAATGATTTCAAAACTCGGCACGACGCCGATTTCGCCTATGTGGCACAGGACGGGACGCCATTTCGAGTGAATGGTTTTTACAAGCTCGGACACATCGCATTTGTCATGCGGCGCATCGAGCGCGAAGCTAAAAAGATGGAAGACCTCTGACTGCCCTCGGGTCTCGAGAGGGTGTTACCGGCAAAGCAGGGACTCTTTCTCGTCACGGGTCCGACAGGATCGGGAAAATCCACGACGATGGTCGCCATCATCGACCGCATAAACGAAACCCGCAAAGAGCACGTCATCACCATTGAAGATCCGGTCGAATTCATCTTTACGCAAAAAGAATCTATTTTTTCCCAGCGCGAAGTCGGACGCGACACAGACTCGTTTGTCGCGGCGATCCGCGCAGCGATGCGCGAGGATCCGGATATCGTCATGGTCGGAGAGATGCGCGATAGGGATACGGTAGAGGCAGCGATGAATCTCGCGGAGACCGGACACCTCGTTTTCTCGACGCTGCATACCTCCGGATCGGTGCAGACCATCAATCGGCTCGTCCAGTTTTTCAGTCCGGATGTCCAGACGCAGGCGCGCGTACGGCTCGCCGATTCGCTCCTGGGCGTGCTCTCCCAGCGTCTGCTGCCGAAAATCGGATGAGGACGCGTGGCGGTGCACGAGCTCATGTATATCACGCCCGCTATCCGAAATCTCATCAAAACGGGTGATTTCATACAAATCAACAACAATATCGAGCTCGGCGCAAGCGAGGGTATGATCAGTATGCGAAACTCATGTGAACAAAAGCGCGACGACGGGCTCATCCGCGAGGAGGACTATGCCGGCTACTTTACCAATGACGATGAGTAGTATGCGAATACGATGCACGATCATACTCGCCCTCTGCATGTGCGCGCCGGCGGTCGGAGTGTCGGCGGGAGCGGTGGACGTACCGGTAACGCGAAACCTCGAAAATGCAAGCGTCACGGTACGCGACACTGATCGCGACACGCTCGAGATGACACAGGTGGCAGCACTCGGCATTCTCCAGACCGCAAAGGTGATATTTAGCGGGCTCGCTGTCGTCTACCTCGTCTATCTGGGCATCATGATGATGGTAGCGCTCGGCGATGACGGCGAGATCGCAAAGGCAAAACGGCAAGCAATGTATACCGTGATAGCATTTCTTTTTGTCAATATACCGGGACAGATCTACGCCGCATTCGGTGATAAGCAGTCCACGCAAATCGGATCGACGTCAAAAACAGGATTTCAGATCGATCCGTCGCCCGTCTCCCCGAGCCTCCTGGTAAACTATCGAAACTGGGAAGCGACCGTCACAAACGGCATCGTCCCCTTTTTCGAGATCGTACTGGTCGGCATCGCCATTTTTCTCTTTACGCTCTCGGGCATCAAAATGATCACCTCGCGCGGAGACGAAGAATTTAAAAAGAAAGCAAAGGGAAATATTTTCTACGGAGTGCTCGCGCTCATATTTGTAGGGATCATCGAGGTCTGGACGCATATCGTCTACCGCGGCGATCTGGATGAGGCACAGGATCTCTTTGCCCAGCTCATGAATCTCGCGATTTTTTTCGCCGGACCCGCCGTCGTGTTTTTTCTCATTCGCGGCGCCTACTATTTCATCATCTCGGCATGAGACGAGGAAAAAGCCAAAAAAGGAAAAACCATTCTCATCAATACATTTCTGGCATCGATACTCCTGCTCGCCACCTACACGTTTTTGAATGACTTGCGCTCCCTCACGTTTTAGACTATGAAATCATTGGCTCGAATATTTTCGCTCGCATTGCTCGTCTGTCTCGGGATAGGAAATGTTTTTGCGTTTCAGGCGGGAAAATTCGCCAATGCGCAGCATGTTTCATCGGATCGGCAATCATCCGTACCGATCATATGATTGTTTGTCCAGACAGCATTTGCCCAGACTCGAGATACGACCGCGTGACAAGATGCGTCAATCCCTACCGGAGCCGCACCGATAACGCCATGACGAAAACCGGACTCGGATGCGGACAGCGCATCATCGGGCGGAGTCGGCGGGACGACGACCGTCCTCGTGACCGAAAAAATCCCGGGAGTGCACTGTCCGAGAGTCGGAGGAGATGGTCCCGACAGTCGACTCTATAAGTGCTCCGTCGGACGTGGCTTTTCTACGGTCATGAGTCTTTTGAGCGGACTCATCAAGTACGGGACATTTATCACGATCCTCGTGGGCGTGCTGATGCTGGTGGCATCGGGCATCCAGATCTCCATGAGCGGTATCGACTCGGGCGGTCGCGAGGCTGCCAAAAAGCGTGTGACGCAGGTGCTGGTCGGACTTGCCTTTCTCTTTTTGGTCGCAGGCATTCTGAATACCGTGGCGCCCTGGGTCTACTCATAGAGGATACCGATCTTCATGATTTCGACACTCGGACGTGAGCTTTTCCGGTGTGTTTTTTTCATTTGAAAAAGTGTGCAGCTTTTGTATACTATCGTCAATCAAAACACCGACACAACCCTGTCAACGCTTCAAAAATCCCATACACAAGCGGACAGATAAAGAACAAT
Source organism: Candidatus Altimarinota bacterium (assembly GCA_028277205.1). Lineage (GTDB taxonomy): Bacteria > Patescibacteriota > Gracilibacteria > BD1-5 > UBA2023 > JANQGT01. Next base: position 7,621 of record JANQGT010000044.1, on the reverse strand, counting down.
CTTTTTATACGATACTCAAAAAAAGCCTATGGCATCGGGCGAGATCTTCACGGCGATAGACCTCTGAAGTGCGAAAATCAAGACCGTCATAGCGACCTTTTCCGAAGAGAAAGAGCTGCAAATCCTCGGCATCGGGACGACCGGATCCAATGGCATGCGAAAGGGGAATATTTTGGACATGGACGAATTTAAAAAAAATCTGGATGAATCCCTCTCCGAAGCCGAGCGCATGACCGGCGAGCAGGTGACGAACGTCTCGCTCAATCTCTCGGGATCGCTCATAGAGACTGTCGCGAATGTCGGGATCGTCTCGGTGCTTTCGACCGAGGTCACGGACGACGACGTCAATCGCGCTCTCGACATGGCGCAAAACGGCGTCGATCTCACAAATCGCACTGTCCTCAAGGTCATCCCGGAGACATTCACCATTGACCGTCAGGAGGGGATAAAAAATCCCGTGGGCATGGCGGCAAAGAAGCTGGAAGTCCGCGCGCACATCTACTCCGTCTCTACAAATACGCTCAATAACATCAAACGCGCCGTCGCGGACGTAGGCGTCGGAGTGCTGGATGCGTATCCGACACTCGTCACTGCGGGCGAGGCAGTGCTCTCCCGTCGGCAAAAAGAGCTCGGAGTCGTGGTCGTGGATATCGGTGCGAGCTCGACAAATATCGCCGTGTACGAAGAGGGAGCGCTTATATTTTCGGCGGTGATACCGGTCGGCGGCGAGCACGTGACATCGGACATCGCGCTCGGATTTCGCATCGGGATCGATCTCGCCGAGCGACTGAAAATCGAGTTTGCCGATATGGATTTCCTACCGGAAAAGGACTCGGACGATGAGCAAATCGATCTCTCTCGCCTGGATGCAAATGAGTCTCATACGGTCTCGAAAAAATTTCTCGCAGAGATCATCCGCGCCCGCTACCTGGAGATTTTTCATCTCATCAATGCTGAGCTCAAACGCGTAGGGCGCGACGGTATGTTGCCCGAGTGAGCCGTACTGACGGGCGGCGGCGCGAAAATGCGCTCGCTCATCCCTCTGGCAAAAGAGATCCTCCGTCTGCCCGTCACCATCGGCGTCCCGAGCGAGAGCGATCGCGTCTCGGGAGCCGTCGTCTCGGATCCCGTATACGCTGCGGTCGTCGGGACGGTGACGCTCGCTCGTCGCTATCAGGGCGCGCGACGGAGTGTGGCGATCGCATTCTCGGTTTCCGGATTTTGGCAGTCCGTCAAAAACCTCTTTGGCAAAATTCTTCCCTAATTTTTACCCTCCTCCCTATGCCCGCAAAAAAACAAGACGACAAGCTGAAGCCACTTTTCACCGGCGGTCAGATCGACGAAGCAGTCCAAGAAGTCAATATGTCAGAGTACATCTCCCCGGTGGCGAGCATCAAAGTCATCGGCGTGGGCGGCGGCGGACAAAACGCCGTCAATCGCATGATCGAGACCGGGCTTTCCGGTGTGGACTTCATCGCGATCAATACCGATGCACAGGCACTGTTCAATTCGCAAGCAAGCACCCGCATAAACGTCGGACGCGCCACGACCCGCGGACTCGGTGCGGGAGCAAATCCCGAGGTCGGACGAAAGGCGGCGGAGGAGTCAAGCGAAGAAATCAAACAAGCCCTTTCCGGTGCGGATATGGTCTTTATCACGTACGGGCTCGGCGGCGGGACGGGGACGGGTGCCGGTCCCGTCATCGCGGATATCGCGCGCGAGCTCGGCGCGCTCGTCATCGGCGTCGTGACGAAGCCATTTTGATTTGAATGACAGCGCCGAAATGCGCACGCGCTCGACGGCTACGAAGCCCTGAAAGAGCGGGTAGATACGCTCATCACCATTCCAAACGACAAAATCCTCTCCATCATCGATAAAAAAACACCGCTTCTCGAGGCATTTGGTATCGTGGACGAAGTGCTGAATCAGGGTGTCCAGGGCGTCTCGGATCTCATCACGCTGCCCGGTCTCATCAATCTCGACTTTGCGGATCTGCGCTCTGTGATGGAAAATGCCGGCAGCTCTCTCATGGGTATCGGCTACGGATCGGGGGAAAATCGCGCGGTGGAGGCAGCGCGCGCTGCGATCGATTCGCCACTTCTCGAGCTCTCGATCGAGGGTGCGAAGGGACTGGTTTTCAATATCACGGGCGGAACGGATCTCTCTATGTACGAAGTGGAGGAGGCGGCGAAGATCATTACCGACTCCGCGGCGCCCGATGCCAATATCATATTTGGTGCGACGATCAATGAGACCTACACCGGCGATATCAAGATCACCGTGGTCGCCACGGGATTTGACGAGGAGTCAAACCGAAAGCATATGGAGACGCGCTCGAGCGTCTCGACCAGCGCATTCGGAAAAAAAGCTCTCGGCGGATCACCCCGTCACACGCCCGTACGCCCGGTCAATCCGGCGACGAGCGGACAGTCTGCCGCGAGCGCAGATGATACCGACTACGACGTGCCGGCGTTTTTGAGGAATCGGGGAAAATAGCAACCTGCACACCGCTCTACCAAAAGAGCCCGGAAACTCCCAAAAAGAGTATTTGTCGCAGCCATGAAAGAGGAATAGCTCCTATTTTTCCTCTCGATATGCCATACGCGTACCATAGATAAATGCTCCGATAAGCGTAAAAAACGCAGTACCGGCAAACAAAGAACCGGTTATTGCCTTATCCAGATATACGAGATACGCCCCGACGAGAATACCGGAAGCTCACAGCACAAATGCAAACAACACCCCCAAGAGTGATATAAAAGCCGCCCTCTTGCCTATCGATATTTCGTAGCGTATTGTCTGACTTTCCAGGGATTGACGATGAGTGGCTTGTGTTTCCGCCATGACAAGTATTCGCTCGGCGGATCATGGCAAGATGCGCTCATATTCAGCAAAGGCATCCGGAGGAGGAAGCGGACCCGAAAAGCTCGTATGCTGCTGCATAAGAGCGGTCACACGATTTTCGTGCGGACTTTCCTCCGCTCTTTGCGAAACGGATTTATTGTTCATTCAGGCTTCACTGATATTCTTTCATCGCGATATGCATATCTTTTCCCACCATTTCCCAGTCATTTCGTAATGCCTCCGCATCCGACTGAATAGACGTCCTGTACGGATCGCGACGCAAAGTCCCCCCAAGATCAATCGCATGCCCCATGCCCTCCAGAAAAGGAAACCGAGCAGTACGTCGAGAGAGTGCTAATATCGTATGATTCATGATTTTGTAAAGGCGAGAAAAGAAATTGTACCGGGCTTTCATAAAAAATCAATCCAAAACCGATCGGGTCGTACTACCCCTCCGATACGATATCCGCGAGATTCATGACCGGTTGCATGATACCGACCGCGATGAGACCGATGACGACCGCCATCGTCACGATGATGATCGGCTCCAGGAGTTTCTGGATATTATTGATGACGGACTCCACCTCCTCATCGTAGAAATCCGCGATTTTCAGGATGATGGTGTCGAGCTTTGCCGTCTCCTCTCCGACCCGGATCATCTGCACGAGCATCTCCGGAAACAGCGAATCGTCCTGGAGACTATCACCGATTTTGACACCCTTTTTGATATCTTCGCGCAGGAGGAGAAATCGCTGTTTGTAGACTTCATTGTCCACGACGTCGGCGATGATGCGCATAGACTCCAGGATAGAGATCCCCGAGGAGAGCAGATTTGAAAATACGCGAGAAAACTTCGAGAGAATAGTTTTTCGAATCACAGCTCAAAATATGGGCACCCTCAGGATGAGACCGTCGTATCGATACTTTCCGTCTTTGGTCTGTCGCCAGATCATGATGCCTATGACAAAGACGACAAGCCCGACGATGATCGCCCACCAGTATCCGACGAAAAAATCCGAGGTCGCAATGAGCGCTTTGGTGAGAGCTGGCAGCTCTTCCGGATCACCGAATATTTCCACGATTTTCGGGACGACGAGCGTCATGAGCACCATGATGGCACCGAGCATGACGATGATGATCGCGATCGGGTAGACGAGCGCTCCTTTGAGCTTTTTGGAGATACTGCTGATTTTCTCCACCTGATCAGCGAGCTGTACGAGTGAGTTGTTGAGCTTTCCCGTTTTCTCTCCCGCCTCGATGATAGAGCACTCCGAGTCCGAAAAATTGCCCTTGTATTCTCTCAGCGCCGTACTGAGATTTTTTCCCGCCCTGATTTCGGCGAGGAGTCTCTCGTAGAGTTTTTGCAGCAGCGGATCCTTTTCCTGTTTTCGCAGGATATTGATCGATTTTAGGACGGGCAGTCCCGCATTGACCATCGTCGCAAGCAGACGAAAAAATACGACTTTTTGCGGAATTTTGAGCTTTTGACGTGCGAGCAGCCAGTCATTGATCCCCGTGACATCCAGCGAAAATTCGCCCCCCCGTTTGATGGCAGTTTTTTGCTCCTCCGGCGTATCGAGAATGAGCAGATCTGATTGCTGTGCTGGCATAGAAAAAATGATTAGCTTTCTTTTGCTGCGGTATAGACCTCTTCGAGGGATGTCAGACCGTTGAGAGCTTTCATGATACCATCCTGTTCCAGTGATATCATGCCGTCCTTGATTGCCGCTTCATGGATATCGACGGCGCTCGTCTCCTTGAGGATCATGTCCTTGATCACGGGGGTGATCTCCAGGATTTCGTAGATACCGATCCGACCTTTGTATCCGTCATTGCAGTGTTCGCATCCCACCGGCTCGTAAAATACCGGTTCTTGCAGTACTTCTTTTGGGACTCGCTCCAGGAGCTCTTCTTTTTTTGTGCGCGAGATCGCCCGCTTGACCGACTCCTGAAGCGATTGCGGCAACGTCTCGGCTTTCACGGGTTTCTTGCAGTGAGGGCACAGACGACGCAGCAGGCGCTGGGCGATGATGCAGTTTACCGATGCGGGCAGCAAAAACGACTGCACTCCCATATTGAGGATCCTGGTGATCGTCTCGGCAGCGCTATTGGTGTGAATAGTCGAGGCGACGAGGTGACCCGTGAGCGACGCCTCGATCGCGATACTGATCGTCTCGTGATCGCGAATCTCTCCGACCATGATGATGTCCGGATCCTGTCGCAGCGCCGTCCGCAGTCCATTTGCAAATGTGTAGCCGATCGCAGGAAATACCTGACTCTGATTCAGTCCGTCCACGGTATTTTCCACCGGATCCTCGAGCGTCATGATATTGACCTTCGGGGTATTCAGACGAGAGAGGCACGAGTAGAGCGTCGTCGATTTTCCCGATCCCGTAGGACCAGAGGTGATGACGATTCCATTCGGGAGATTGATAGCGCGCTCGAGGATTCGGCGATTATTTCCCTCGATCCCGAGCGTATCGAGATCCGGGATTTTTTTGCTTTTATCGACGATACGCATCACGATCTTTTCGCCATTGACGGTCGGCAGCGTAGAGACGCGCAGATCCATCGCCGTATCGTTTATCGTGGTGGAGATACGTCCATCCTGAGGCATTCGCGCTTCATCGATCTTGAGATTTGAGAGGATTTTAAATCGGGCGACGAGCTGAGAATGTAAAAATTTCTGATACTCCAGCACCTCTCGCAAGACACCGTCGATACGAAATCGCAGACGTACGAATCCGGAAAGCGGCTCGACATGTATATCCGAAGCGTCCGACTCGACTGCCGACGCGATGATGAGATCGCAAATCAGCTGGGCGTTTTCTCCTTTGTAGACTTCGTCTTTGAGTTGTTCGAGTTGTGCGGACATGGGACTGATAAAGCGGGTTATTTTTGAGCGTTTTCGATGATCTCTTCATTGTCTGCGATTTCCGCCTCGATGCTTTCGAAAATGCGACCGAGCAAAGAGAGCGTCTCGCCTTCTTCTTCTATGTGCAGTACCTCGCTCGCGCGACGATCGAGAGAGTCGATCTGATCGCTGTACTGTATGAGTGCATTTTCCTGATCCTGGATCGCGATGACGGCGCGGCGTACCGATTCGTTTGTCCTGCAGAGAGGCGAGCTCTGGCAGTAGTCTTCATAGGATCGTGTTTTTTTGAGGAGCTCTCTGTACGTATCGACGGTGTTTCGCCGCATGAGCAGCACCTCCTGAGTACTGCGCCCCTGAGCGTAAAACTGCAGTCGTATCGAGCCGTTGGTGACCGCCCCCTCGTTTATGAGCGGATCATCGGGTGGGAGCCATCCGCTCACGGAAAACTCTATCACATTGACCAAAAGATTATCTGAAAGCCCGGTTTCGTTTAGGTTGACATTTCTATCCGTAGAGAGCTGTCCATCCCGGATCGACAGCTGCCCCGAAGACTGAACAAACTGCAGCATCTGGCGAATATCGCGGATATCTCATCGAAAATCAATCCCGATGGAAAACTCTCCGATATTGGAGGTTCACGCTTGATTTTCCTGAAATTCGATATCAGCAAGACCGATGGCAGAGCCACTTTCAAGATCGAATTGTTTGAGTATTCGAGACTCGAGATACCGGATAAAATTTTCAAGCGTGAGCGAGTTTTCGCTTTCCACGGTATTGATGATGTCTTTATTTGCCGAGATGAATCTGGGGAGAATCGAGGAGAGAATCTCGCGATTGTGCTGTATCTCCAGATTTCGCTTTTCAGAGAGCTGCACCTCATCCGAAAGCCATGTCAGGTAGGCATCGGGGACGTTTGCCGGTTTTTTGATCGCCTCCCGGAGTTTCGTCATATCGCGAAATACCGCACTGTCTCGAGGCACCCCGAGAGAGCTGGTCGCGATCCCGACAAACGCATTGCCGTCAAGACCGTCGCTGGTCAGTCTCTCTATGTCGGCATTGAGTGCATTTGCCTCGTCGATCATCGGCTGAAACTCTTCATACCTCGGAAATACTCCCATCATCACGACCGCCAGGACAGCACCGAGAATCACGACGTGAGCCACGATCGAGAGAAAATGATACCGGTACGCCGAGACGAGATCGGCAAAATTTTCTATGAAATGAGGATCGAATCGCATAATGAAACAGTGTTAGGAAGCGGGGTCGGTATCCAAATCTGTCGGCGAAAATCGAAGATCGAGACCTATGCGCGTAGCAGTCTCAAAGAGCGATTTGATACCGGGTTCCGTGCTTTGATATTTTTCGATCGACAGGGAGTTTGGATAGTTGAGCACGGTAAAGCCCGTATCGTCACTTTGCAAGCGCTCCAGAAAATGAATCGTCTTGATACGAGAGGAGATGGGCGCTCCCGGAGTGGGTCAGAGGATCGACGCGCCGTAGACGATGCACGATGCTGTGAATGTCCCGTCCTGCATGTATTTGTATCCCTGACACTCGATATCTTCTCATTTGAGATCGGTATCGTTTTTGATATCGTGAAAGCGGTCGAGCATCGCGACGATCGGCGTACGATTGACGGTTTTCTTCGTGATAAATTCAACCTCGGGAGACGCCTCGATATTCAGTCGCGGCAGCGCGACCGGGATGTAGAGCATGAGCTGTTTCGCGATCTCGGTCTCGAGAGCGGACTTTTCATCCCGCAGCTGCGATGCGATTTGCTTTGTGGTGAGACACTCCGTATTGTCGTACTGCTGTATGCCGCCTGCCAGATAGTCGCAAACGGGAAGGTTTTTGAGAAATCCGGCGGTATCGCGCTCGAAACGGAAATAGGTATCCAGATAG
>JANQGT010000010.1 GCA_028277205.1 Candidatus Altimarinota bacterium | reverse complement strand
CTCATACGGCGACACTGCCTCCGATCGGCTGGAGGAGGATATGTTTATTTCCAAAATCGTCTCCGGTAGTAGAATTATCAAGCGATGCCTGTACCCACGGGTTGAAACCGTAAGAACCATCTGCCACTCCGAATTGCAGATTGCTCGATACATCGCGTCCGATGACTCGCATGATAGCGGTACTGTTTGAAAAGTCATGTGAAACGGATGCGGACGAAGGTCATGCAAGCAATGCCGCCGAGGCGATATCGGTGGTCTCTCCGTCGGTTCTGTCCGGGACATTGACCGCGAGAGGTGCGAACGGCGAGCCGGTATTGATTCAGGCTTTGTCCGCCGACAGTATCGTGAATGCGCCCGTGCTCGGCGTCGTCCCTCCGATCGCCATATCGTCGGCGGTACCGCTCTCTATGTCCACCTGACGGTCTCCCGTGATGGTATTGCCGATATGTATCGCCGAGAGATGTGCATCGACCAGATCGCCGTTTGTATCCCATCGGGCGAGATTTCCATCCGTGCCCGCCGTACCGGAGACGACATTCGCATCGTTTCCCGTCTTCATCGTGTCGGTCAGGATACTTCCGATCGGGACACCGCTGTCTTTCGGTGTGTCGCCGTTTGCGTCCGCCCAGGTCATGACATTGTCCGCAGTGCTCGACGGTATCGCATGAAACTGGGACAAAGCAATAGCGTCCGCGAGAGCAGTCAGCCCGGAAAGAGAATAAGGAAGCGCATTCCATCCGTCGGCGCCATTTCCGATTTTCGCTTTGCCCGTGTCGGTCTCGATGCCGATTTGTCCGTTTATGAGTATGGGATTTTCCGCGCTCCACTCGGAGGCGGTCATGTGCTGTACAGCCATAGTGTAAAAATAGCTAAAAGATACTATCGGCAGTCTATAAAAAAACGAACGTCCCGAAGAAATGCCATCGCGAATACTTGAGGGATGCACGCTCCATTGAGAGTATGATCGTTTGGAAAATCACACTTTTTTTCTATAATGCGCGATATCATCTTCAAAGCCCCCAGCCATAATGTCCGCCTCCGGAGAGGACATCCCTCATGACGTATGCTTCGTCGCACCAAAGGTGCTTGCGTTTTTCATACCGGAGATCCGGCAGACGACGGGCGGCTCGGAGCGACAGGTGTTTTTGCTCGGCAGACAGCTCGCCACTCTCGGAAAGCGTGTCGTCTATACGGTACCGGACTGGGGTGTCTTGATGCCGGATATTCCCGGTATTTCATTGCATCGGGCGTTTCGTGCCGGCTCGATCAAAATCGTCGCGCTCTTTTCTCTGCTGGGTGTGCTCATGCGCATCCGGACACGAAATGCCGTATTTCGCTCGGCGAATGCCGGAGTGTTTTTACCGGTGATACTCTGTCGGCTGCGGGGTATCCGGGTCGTCTATATGCTCGCCCACGACGCCGAGACCGATCGTGTTCGACTGCGGCGATTTTTCGGCTTTTGGACGGCAATGAGTATGCGCATTGTCTTTCGTCTCGCCCACTGTATCGTGGCGCAGACCCGGTCTCAGTCCCGGGATTTCGAGTGTCATTTTTCCAGAAAACCGGACCTCATCCTCAAAAATCTCGTCACGATCCCCACGCAGTCGGGGAGTCCGGATATCGATCTCATCTGGGTCGGGCGCTCCGAGCCGTGGAAACGTCCGGAGATTTTTTTGGATCTGCTGGAGCGTCTGCCGGAGAAAACGGGTATCATGATCCTCCCCAGAGCAAATAACCCTGAGGGCGAGCGGTGTTTCGCTGCGATCTGCGAGCGTGCCCGGCGGATGAGCAATGTCGAGTTTTTGGACTGAGTCGATCCCGAGCGGATATTTACTCTGTATCGGCGGTCTCGCGCTTTCGTGCTGACATCCGAGTCCGAGGGCTTTGCAAATACGATGCTGGAAGCGATGGCGTACTGACTGCCTATCCTCTCTCTGACACTCGATCCGGACGATATCATTCGCACGCATGAGGCGGGCATCGTCGCAGGGTCGTCGGACGTACAGGGATTTTGTACGCGTGTGCGTGCGGCGCTCGATGATGAGAGCTATCTGAAACGCATGGGAAAAAATGCCCGAAAATACGCGCAAGACGAACACGATCCCGATCGTGCAGCCCGGAAATTTCTCACCCTGCTTCGATAATTTTTTTGTACTATGTGCGGCATATTCGGAGGATACGACGTCTCATGATCGCTCTCGCACGACCGGGCGGAGGCGATGGCGTGCGCACTGTCTCATCGCGGTCCGGATGATCGGGGACATTTTCTCTCCTCCGACGGGTGCGTCCTCATGGGACAGACGAGGCTGTCCATCCTGGAGCTGAGTCCTCGATGACACCAGCCGATGGGGTATGTCGCCTCCGAGGATCGAGCGATCGTCACGGATTCAGAGCTCTCGGATGCGGATATCATCCTCGTATTCAATGGCGAGATTTACAATTTTGTCTCTCTGCGCGAAGAGCTCTCGAGGGAGTACGGGTACCGGTTTTTCTCAGGCAGCGACACGGAGGTACTCCTGAAAGCGTATCATGCCTACGGACGCTCTTGCCTTGATCGTCTGAATGGCATGTTTGCCTTTGCGATCTACGATCGACGGGAAAATATCATATTCGCAGCACGGGATAGACTGTGAAAAAAGCCGTTCAAATTTTTTTATCGTGATGGGCTGTTTCTCTTTGCGAGCGAGCTCAAAGCACTGCTCGATCATCCCGGTTTCGACCCAGCCGCCGATCCCGAGGCGATCTACGATTTTCTGACGCTGCAGTATGTCCCGGCGCCGCGTACGGGATTTCTCGGTATCGAAAAACTTTCGGCGGCTCACTGTCTCACGTATGATATTCGTACTGGTGAGCTCGCTATAGAGCGCTACTGGTCGCTCTCGTATACACAAAAAACCTCGCTGGATTTCGCTCATGCGCAGCGCGAGCTGGCGGATCGAATCCGATCCGCCATCAAGTCTCGTCTCGTCGCCGACGTCGAGGTGGGAGCGTTTTTGAGCGGAGGAGTGGATAGTGCCGGTATTGTCGCGCTTGCTTCGGAATATGTGAGCGAACTGCAGACATTTACGATTCGTTTTCACGAGGCGGAGTTTGACGAGGGACTTTTTGCGCGTCGGGTCGCAGGGCGCTACGGGACGCGTCATCGCGAGTTTTTCGTAGCAAGCGGCGATATGCCTCCGCTCATCGACTGCATCGTCGAGCAGTACGAAGAACCGTATGCCGATCCCTCGGCGCTGCCGAGCTTCATCCTCGCGCAAAAAGCGTCGCAATACGTAAAAGTCGCGCTCAATGGAGACGGGGGCGATGAAAATTTCGCCGGATACGACAAATATCGCCGACACGCCATCGCCGATCGCATCGCCCGATTTGTCCCGTTTCCCCAGACTTTTGCGCGTGCGGTTCTCGCGGCGTATCGGTGGCGACCCGCCCTCACACTCTACAAGCTGCATATATTTTTGCGTACGCTCGGACTCTCGGCAGTCGAACGACACTACTACTATACCCACTATTTCGAGCCGTTTTCGAAACACGCGCTTTTATCCGATGAGTTTTGCGCTCGCCTCACATCGCAAAAAAATGCTTTCGTCCGGGCGACGGAGGGACACGACGCCCGCGGTATCGATGAGATCTTTTCCCTCGATATTCGCACATATCTGCCGGATGATCTGCTGGTAAAGGTCGACATCGCCACGATGAGTCATGGGCTTGAAGGACGCAGTCCGCTGCTTGATCGTGAGGTCGTGGAGTTTGCGGCGACTCTGCCGTACGAGTACAAATATCATGCTGACTCCGGCGGAAAATACATCTGGAAAACCCTGCTTGCGCCCTATCTCCCGCACGATCTTTTGTATCGAAAAAAAACCGGATTTGGCATTCCCATCGATGCATGGCTCTGATGAGAGCTTCGGGAGTTTTCCCGGGACAGCATCCTTGAGTCCGGATCGCTTGCGGTGCAGGTCTGTCGTCGGGATGAGCTTGAGCGGTTGTTTCGGGAGCACGATCGCGGTGCGCGCCATGGCAAAAAACTCTGGCTCCTGCTCATGCTGAATCTCTGGGCGAAACGCTATGGGGTTTCACTTTCGTATTTCTAAATTCTTTTATGCGAGACATTCACAATGAACGGTATCAGACCGATATCGAGCGCGTGTATGCGCACATCGGCTACCAGGCTCAGAAAAATGCCAAGACACTCGTGCGGATCGTAAAAAAATACTGTCGCTCGCCGATCCTCGATGTCGGTGCGGGGGAGGGCTCGCTCGTGATAGAGCTTCGAAATCGCGGATTCGACGCGGAGGGCATCGATATAAATCCAAAGCACGATCTCATAGAAACAGGATCCATCACCGAAATTCCAAAGTGAGACAGCCATTTTCAGACGATTTTCGCGACCGAGGTTTTAGAGCATCTCACGCATGAGCAGATTGATGCGGGGCTGCGGGAGATCCGTCGCGTCGCCCGACAGGGAGCGCGCGTCATCATCACCGTTCCTTTCGAAGAAGATCTCGAAAAAAACTCTTTTCGATGTCCGGAATGCGGTGCGATTTTCCATAAAGTTGGGCACCTGCAGTCATTTAGCCAGAAGCGCATGTGCGATCTGCTGGAGTCGTACGGATTTTCGGTGGTGCGCTCGGACGTGTACGTACTCGGCGCTATGTCAAAGCTCCCGCTCGGACGATACTGAAACTGGCTTTTTCGTCGCCTGTCCTATGATGTCTTTGCGAAAACACTCGTAATCGTCTGCACAGTAAACAAGTAAGTATGCCATCATCCTTTCATCTTGACTTCGTGGGTATCGCCGCGCCGAAATCCGGGAGCACCTGGATCGCCGACTGTTTGCGAGAGCATCCGCAGATTTTCATCTCCGCCGATAAAGAGCTTACCTATTTCAGTGCTCACTTTGTAGAGGATCAGAGTATCGAAAATTATCCATTTCATCAGAGTATCGAGTGGTATGCCCACTTTTTTCGAGAGGCGAAATCGGGACAGAAAACGGGCGAATTTACTCCCGCCTACTTTCGGGACAGGATCGCTCCGGAGCGTATGCACGAGTTGTTTCCGGATACAAAACTCATAGCTGTCCTTCGTCATCCGGTGCGACGAGCATTTTCGCACTATCTCTATGATCGACAGCTCGGACTTGATTCTGGAGGGTCTTTTTCTCAGGCGCTACAGACTCGCTCGTATCTCGTCGACTACAGTCTGTACGGCGAAAAGCTTGCTTCCTTTTTTGCTCGATTTCCGAGGGAGCGCATTTATGTGATTGTCTTTGAAAAATTTATCCGCACTCCCGAAAAATCGCTGCATGCACTGGAAAAATTCTTGTGAGCCGAGTCGTCTCTCCTCGGTACACTCTATCGGAAAAGCAATGAAAGATGAGATCCGATAGCGCCACTTTTGCATCAATCGCTGCAGAAAATCCGACGATTTTTATCGAGGCGTAAAATGTACCGGACGCTCCAGTGGGCGCGAAAAACCGGTATTTTCAGGTTTATGTACGAGCTTGTTTGCATGACACTCAAAACTCGTCCGAAAACTCCGCATACGCTCGATCCGGATCTCTACTCTCGGCTGTATCGAGAGTTTTTCCAGTCGGACGTGCGCGCTCTGTCGAAGCTGATCGGTATTGATTTTGAGATGATATGGCAATCCTAAAAAGACTCCTGCGATCCAAAGGCGTACGGGAAACGCTCTGGGCGGCTGCGTCAAAATGAGTTGCTTTTATCGGTATCCTGATCACGAATGTCATCCTCGCCCGCGAGCTCGGTGTCGAGGCGTACGGGGTATGGGGCTTTTGGTTTGCGATACTTACGATCTTCGCGACGGTCGGCGATCTCGGTATTGGGACTTCGTCGCGCGTATTGCTCGCGCATGTCGCCCATTCCGCAGACGCTTCATCGTTTCTCCGGCATGCGTTTTTCGTGAGACTTGTTACGCTTGCGATTTTCCTCGGAGCGACGATCGCCTTTTTGGCATTCGTCCCGTCCGATGTCTCGTGATACGGATTGGGGTTTTCGGGGGCTTTCGTACTGTATGTGACCGGACGCATCATCACAAATTACTTTCGTGAAATCGCTTGGGGATTTCACGATCTGCGCTCCGCCTGTCTGCTCAATCTGCTGGAGTATTGACTACTGCTCGCATGTGCGGGTGTCTTTGTCGCGTATACCGAGATGACACTCGCCTCCACGAGCATGGTGTTTGCTCTCTCGGTCGCGGTTGCCGCCGTGTGGGTGCTTTTTCGTCATCGTCACTTTCTTTCTGGATGGATGGTGCTTCGTCGGTCTGATATCGTGACGATCCTGCGAAATGCCGTTCCTTTCTTTTTTATCTCTCTCGGATTTATGGTCCTGACGGAAATCGACACCATCATGATATGATGGCTCAGCAGTGAGATCGAGCTCGGATGGTATACCGCCGCGAAGAATCTCGTGAATCGACTGCCGCAGATCGCACTCGTCATGAGCATGGGTCTCGCTCCGCTCATCATACAGCGAGAAAATATAAACGACAAACACGCTCTCGTGAGGGGAAATTTCCTTGCGATTATACTGCTCTTTGTGCCACTTTGTATCGCGATTTTTTGGTTTGCGCCCATGCTCTTGTCGTTTTTTTACGGAGTGGAGTACATCCCCGCCGCTTCCGTCTTGCAGATTTTCAGTGCGTTTGTATTTGTGACCGCGATCGTCATCACGCTCAATGGATTTATCGACTATGAGATGGGTGGGCACCTGCGAGCGCTTGTTTTTATCTGACCGCTGTTACTCAATATCGGACTCAATTGGTATTTCATTCCGCTGTATTGAGCGATTGCTGCTGCTTTGAGTACGGTAGCGGCATATTCGCTCATGGCGTTGGGGAATGCTGTGGTCCTGCGGCATCTGATGAAAAAACGAATTTGATAGGACGCAGGGAGATTGCCATGAAATCATCTTCATACCATCCTTTTGACAGGATATCCCGTTAAGTCGGGAATGAGTCAATAGATTCCAGTTCTAAGGAAAATCGATTCAAAGAAGTGCACTGAAAAAAGTACTGTGAATTTGCCCATTGGTATCTACGGTGCCTGTGAATACCGTCGTTCACTCGATACGGGCACGACTTTTATCCAGTTGTTTTTGTGCCCTATGTGCTTAATGTAGATGGGTGTTGCAGATTCATAGTATTCCAAGATTGATGTATTTGCGGCGATATATGCGTAGTGATAGCGCGATCATTGTTTCCAATCTTTGAGTGCTTTTCGAAAAATTCGCTCTCCTCCTGGAGTGAGAACAAGGTATTCGATTTGTGAATGCTCAAAGGGATTGTGCCTGCCTCGCCAAAAAGTTGTTCAGGAGTAAAAATTGTTGACCCCTTCTCTATCGACCCATATGGCGATATCTTGACCGGACGTTTCTTGAAGTGCATTGAGAAATTGTGCAACCTCATATCACCCGAATCACCATAGCTCAGTCGTTACGTAGTCTTGCGAGTTGAGACTGTTTGTATAGACAAAATAAAATGGAAATATGCTTCAAATGGGTATAATGCTTGCGACTATGATAGCTGTCAATACCCCTTTATGTGGGAGTATACGGGTGATCACGAGTGCCACGAGACATGCTATCACGGGGAATAGTATGATCTGGTATCTTGCCGATGCCGTGTATCACGATTTGACTCCGCCAAATATGAAGATGAAATAAAAAACAAAAATCGTCAGTAACATCAACATTTCAAACCGTGAAAATCTTTTATAGTATCGGAGCATCACAAATATGCTGCCGTAAAATCCAAGTAAGAGTGTCGGCGGCAACACATAAAAAGTTGAATAGAATGATACGAAGAGATTATTTATAAGTGCTATCAAATCTGGCGTAAGCCCTCGCACAATCGCTCATGAAAACACGTAGTCGTTGAAAGTAAAAAATGGCTCTCAAAAAAGTACGTTGTACTGAAGAAGTATCGCAATTCCCAAAAGAAGTGTCGTCAATAATAGGATACTCGTAGCGCAAAACAATCACGCGTTTCGACGCACTGTTCCGATTATTTTTTCGTCGAGCAAAAATATGTCTATAGCAACGATGAATAATATGACACTTCCATAGATCACTCCCGTGGATACAAGATTTCATGCTATCGTTCACAGAAATATTTGCTCAGGGTTGATCCATGTCGCTGGAAAGAGGAATGTGTACACCAGCATGGAAATGCCGTATATTTTTAGCAGATCTAGGATTCTCGTAAAAAATTGCTCTTTTTTTGTTAGTGCGAGTAAGTATTCTCAGAGTATGACGACGAAAAACAGCAGGTAGAAAAATGAAGCAAAAAATTTTGAGATCAAGGCGAGTCATAAAAATATTCCGGTTAACAGAACATAACGGAATTTGTTTTCTTTGATGTAGAGAAAAAATGTCAGAAATGCGAGAAGCGAGGTGCTCCAGAGAGTTGCGTCCGGATTGACGATCTGGGATATCCCCATCAAAATAGGATGAAATGCAATCAATGCGGTAGCGAGCACTGCGAACATTTTACCAAAAAGTCGGTTCGAATACAGGTACACGAGCAGGAGCATACCCGCGGAAAACAGTACGATAGGCAGGCGCCAAATAAAGAGATACCACTCGAAAATCTCGGGTCGCCTCTCAAACCATGTAAAATCAAAAAAAGAAGAAATCGTCCCCGCAAGTAAGGAAGGAAGAATACCGGGCTTATCGTTGATGTATGTTTCTTCCCATGCTCCGTTGGAGAGTGCTGTATACAGTTGCGGCACTCTTTCGTATAGCCATTTTGGTTCGTCGACACTCATAAACTGTCAAAGGTGTGTGAGGGCAAATCCGAGAAAAACCATGACAACGATGATCGTGATAATGGGAAATGGTCAGATATGTTTTTCCCATAGCAGATTGATCCAAGAAAAAATACCAGCCTGTCTCGGGCGAGCCCCGTATTGGTGATCTCTCGGGTCGGTCGTGTATGTTTCCAGAAGCGGCACACGAAGAGGAGATATGAGTAATATCCCCATAAATACTGTAAAAAACGTTAGCTGTAAGTGTCGTGAAATAAGATAGGAGAAATTGTGTTCTCAAAGAAAAATTCTGTATATTTCCGGGATGATATGTATCGTACTCGCGATCAATAGACTCGCGAGAAATATCCAGATAAGCATTTTGGGAGTTTCTTGTATATATTTGCGAGACCATGCCTGACGGAGTGCGAAGGCACCAATTCCGATGCCTGACAGTGCAATAAAAAATGGATCGAAAATAATATCTAAGGCTCTAGACATGTGTGATTTTTTGATGAAAAAAGAGGTGGTATGATAGTATCATTATTTGAAAACAATGCATTGATTGATTTTCATATGTAAGAAAGGGGACTGTTGTTGTGGGTGATCGAGAAAATTATATCCATCAAAATCGCTGTCGCAAGAATGTGATGATTTCCTCTACGCATGCCCTTCGGAGAGTGGGTGTCGGTATGCAGATGAATATCGGGATTTCTTGGAGGCTCGTGTGGATTGCGTGCGGATTGATTGTCTTTTGGGGAGTGATCCGACATAATAATGATTTTTTCGATACAGCAGTATGTGAAATCTCGTTTTTTGCAAAAGCGATTTTTGATACGGTCTACGACTTTTCTTGGTTTTTTATTGTTTTCAAAATTTTTGCGATGAAAAACCCGGCGATTTTGAGTATTTTTCTAAAATATATGAGTCATTTCGCCATCGAGCTCAATCTTTGTACGAGGATGACCCGAGGGTGAGCATGGAGCCTTTTATCCTCAAACATATCGGCGACGAGCATCGATCCTGATGCTAAAAAATCCAGCTTTTCGCGTGAGCGAAATCGCAATCGTCCTCCCCACTGCCCGACTCATCATACCAGCGTGATGCCGTGGTCCTGCAGGATATCCGCATGCCGCATGAGAAAAGCGCGTATGACCGCATGATAGTTTCGGCTGATGATGATGGCATTTCCTCGGAGATTGCTTTTCGATATTGTCTCGATGAGTGCCGGATTGATGCGTGTCGCCTCCATGATGTCGTTGACAGTTTGCGAGCGCTCATGCGCCTCTTTGCGCCAAAACCATTTCAAAAGCGTGTACTTTCCATACAGACCGCTCTCGATATGTACGATCGTATCGTCAAAATCAAAAAAAAGACGAATCTCATGCGCTCGAAAAAACTCTCGGAGGCGTCAGATCTTCTCTTCTTTTGTGACTTTCGAAGACATGATATGATCGATGTGTTTCTGGTGTTTCGGATATGACACGATATTTTTTGAGGATTTAGAGAAATATTTTTGAAAAATGAATTGACTTTTACGGCTCCATCGACTAAAATTTCTCTGCTCATTTTTTGGCTTCTCGATCTTTCCACGTATGAATACATCGTCATCGATTCGCTTCACCGCACGATCGCTCGCTGCCGCGACGGTCATTATCGCGATGATCATCGCGAATGCAAGCGCAAACAGTGCGCTCGCCGCATTTTGGCGCGCGGTCTACCCCGATTATACGGACGTTACCGGTCTCACGATATCCGACTTTGTCTACGGATACGGGTACGGAAGCCTCGGATGGTGATACGGATATGGATATGGATACGGCTTTGGATCGTACAATATTGACGGTATCGGATACTACGGACAGTCGGATTCGTTTTCCACCGACAGTACGACTACAGCATTTGAAAATCCCACCTCCATCACGGTTGACGAGCTCTCATCTGTGGTAGAGGTTGACTCTCGCATCAGCCAGACTGAGATAACGCAGGTCACGGTGCAGCGGGCGGTGCAGATCGCCTCTCAGATCGGCAGCTCTAGTGCTCGCGTCATCCTGCCCGCGGGAGTGCAGATCTCTACTACTGACGGCAGCCCCTTTAGCACCGACGATCTCGACACGGAGGATACCTCCGACGATACGACGGTCTCGGGGTTTGGCACCATCAGCGGTGCGACCCGATTTGGATCTGGCTCAATTTCGTTTCTCTTTTCAAAGCCCATCCGTGTAGACATTCCCGTCCCGGGAGTCAGCGACGGCAGCATCGATATCCGCACCGATCACGGATCGGGATTTGTGACTACGGGTCTTACAAACTCTGCGACCGCGACGTGCTCGAGCAATGGGACACCTTCGCCCGAGTCCGCCGTTGCTACAGTCTCGAGCGAAGTCGCGACCATTTACACGTGTCTCGCATCGACATTTGCCGCGGTAGACGATCCCACGACCAGCAGTAGCAGTAGCAGCTCCGGCGGTGGTGGAGGTGGAGGATCGGGAGGATCCCGCCTGACGCTCGATGACTGTCCGGACGGAGATCACACATCGAGCGCGTATGACGGAAAATGCGGCACAGCTCCCGATATCGAGAAAGCAATACAAGAAAGCGAAAATCTCTCCACGAAATTGACACGAGTTGATCAGTCTATCATCGCTCCCGTGACTCTCGCGTGAACCATAGAATTTGAGACAGAGCTGGCTGATGGACTGCGACGGGTAGTCGCGACCAGCGGACGCGGATCGATCGTACTAAAGACCAATCCGAATTCATCGCTGTTTCTCACGATACCCGGGGATACCGTGATCACATCCGATGAACAGTGGGACGGAAAATTCCGCGCTCCCGTACAGCTCGTCAATCAGGCAACACGCGAAAATAATGTCGTTATCCTGTTTGCCGGAAGCGATACGTCCAATCTCGAATTTAGCCGACCGATACAAATCACGGTGCCCGTAGCATACGCCGACGAGACTCGCTTGCTCGTCTACAGCTCCAGAGACAGGAGAAATTTCGAATTTCACGATCGGATCGTCGTAGAGGAAAATATCGTCGAATTTGATACTGCACACCTGTCGTACTTTGTGCTCGTGCCGGAGACTGGCGGAGAGCACGAGGATAGTACCTCCGATGAGCAAACCGACAGTGTCGCGTCATTTACCGATATTGCCGATACATTTGCTCGCGAATACATCATGAGACTCGCCGAGATGGGTGTCGTCTCGGGATATGCCGATGGGACATTTCGTCCGGAAAATACTGCAACCCGTGCCGAATTTCTGAAAATGGTCATGAGAGGACTCGATATCGACTACGATGAGTCGGCTCGGACTACGGTATTCACCGACGTCGTCGAGCCGTGGCAGATACCCCTCGTTGCGGCGGCTTTGGAGCGTGGATTTCTCTCGGGACAAACGATTGATGGCGCACTCGTCTTTCGTCCGAATGATCCTATCACTCGCGCCGAGGCGATGAAAATCCTCCTCAATGCTGCGGGTATAGCTTCAGAGGTTCGCACCACCGCCTTTACGGATATCGTCGATTCCTGGCAGATCGGATACGTGGAGACGGCACGCCAGCTCGGTATCGTGAGCGGTCAGACTGTAGACGGACGATTGGTCTTTCGACCAAATGATCCGATCACCCGCGCAGAGGTATCAAAGATCGTCGTCGAGACGATGAATACCCTCGAAGCAGATGAGTCGTTTGCAGTGGCGAGATAGCTCCTACAGAAATCAGTTTACATAAAAGCCCCCGCATACGGGGGCTTTTTAGCGGCTGGCGTTGTGTGAGCGTATTTCGACGGGAGCGAGCTGAAAGCTCGTATTTGTCTGAGGACATGTATAATCTCTTTCAATGTCCGTTTTCAGTCCGTATTGAAAATTTCTGGTGCTGGGGAAGAGATTCGAACTCTCACACCCTGTGGGCACAGGCTTCTGAAACCTGCGTGTCTACCATTCCACCACCCCAGCGTGCGCGCCATTATGGCGAAAAGTGTGAAAAATGCAAATTCTTATCTGCATGCTCATATGATTGTATTTACGAGATTTTCCCATATACTCGGGCATTCATATTCTCCACATGCATCATCTCGACTTTTTCTGCCGTTCGTACGATTTGCGCGGTGTCGTACCGGATCATATCGATGCGGATATGTTTTTCAGACTCGGGCGCGCATGCGCGCAGCATTTTGATTTTTCACGTATCGCAGTCGGACGCGACGGACGGCTGTCGTCGCCGGAGCTTCATCGTTCGTTTGTCGACGGTGTGCGTACACAGGGCAAAAATGTCGTCGATCTCGGGATGGTGACGAGCGATATGCTCTATTTTTCCACGCTGCACTACGATGATGTCGATTTTGGTGCGATGATCACCGCGAGTCATAATCCAAAACAATACAATGGAATAAAGCTCTGTCGCAACCATGCTGTCCCCGTGAGCTTCAAAGAGACAGGGGAGCTACTTCGAGATCTCGTTGTCAAAGACAACTTTTCGCCACCGACCCGGTGAAATGCCGAAACGCGCGATATCCTACCTGCGTGGCTCGATCACGTCTGTTCGCGTGTCAATACCAGTGCTATAAAGCCGATTCGCGTCGTCGCCGATGCGGCAAACGGCGTGGCGGGACTCGTCGTGCGTCCGCTCTCGGAGCGACTCGGCATCACGCTGGATGCGATGTATTTCGATATCGATGGTGATTTTCCGCATCACCTGCCGACCCCGATCGAGCCTGCGAGCACGCTCGATATGACCCGTCGAGTGCGGGAGACGTCCGCCGATCTCGGGGTGATATTCGACGGAGACGGCGACAGGGTCTGCATATGCGACGAGCTCGGACGCATGTTTTCCGGGACGTAGGTGTCCGCCATCATCGCGAGCATCATCCTGGAGCGCCATCCGGGCGCGCATATCATCACCAATACCGTCACAGGCGACGATCTGCGCGATAGGGTAGAGCGTCTCGGCGGACATATCGTAGAGGAGTATGTAGGGCATGTATATATCAAAGCAACGATGCAGGCACGTCCGGAAATCGTATTTGGTGGTGAGCATTCGGGACACTACTTTTTTCGCGATAGCGGGAAAATCGACAGTGCCGTTATTGCCTTTGTCATATTTCTCGAATACCTCTCTAGACGAGATATCCCCGCATCGGTGATCTGGGAAGAATTTCACAACTATGAAGCGATTCCCGAGACAAATTTTCAGGTTCGTGATGTCGTCCCGATTCTCGATTCGCTGGAGCGCGACTATGCGCGATTTTCTCCCCGACGTGGCGACGGCGTCACGATTCGTGCGGATGACTGGTGGGCAAACATTCGTCCGGCGTCAAACGAACCGCTTTTACGTCTGAATATCGAGGCGAAAACCAAGCAGATATTAGAGCGACAACTACGCGAATTTACCGAGTATATTCAGTCTCGCGCATAGGTCTGTATACAGTCGTTTGTGCAAAGTGCCCCGACTGTCGCAGTCGAGAGTGGATAAACAAGCGCTGATCCTGCGGAGGATTGACCCAAAAAATCGTGCCGGAGACCGGATGGCAGGACTATATGGGTATCTACATATCCGCGAATGCGCCGCGGTGATGGGTGATGTTTTCTTTTATCCTGGATAGCATCATCGCATTGATATGCGGATATTCACTCGCGAGCAGACGCATCGGCTCCTGCCCCAAAATGAGGCACTCGGTCGGCTCGACGGTGATGGCTGTGGCAGTGCGATTTTCATCCGATATCAGGGCGTACTCGCCGAATATCGCTCCCGACTCTATGGTCGTCACCGCCGAATCCCCGATCAGGATCTCCACTCGTCCCGAGAGGATGATATACGCCCGCCCGTCCGATGCATCTCCCTCGCGAAATACCTGTGTCCCCGCGTCAAGAAGCGTATACTCCGAGATCTCGACGAGATGCTCTATATCGGTAGCTCCCATGTCGGCAAAGCCCTCGAGGGTGCTGAGTGTATCGAGAATGCTGGATTTTTCCGGAGGCTGCATGCGTGTATTGTCAGGAGCATATATGTCTGCACAGTATAGCATACACCATCGAAAAAATCCAAATTTCCGTTTTCGTTTTTGCTGAAATTTCGTATCATTTTTCTTTTTCTCAAACATTTCTCATATGTGCGGTATCTACGGCTATCTCGGAGAGTATCCGGCAAGCGACGAAATCCTGCGATGACTGCGTCGACTGGAGTATCGCGGCTACGACAGTGCCGGACTCTCCGTCGCGCGGGACTCCGGCGATATCGCCACTGTCAAACGAGTCGGTCGTATCCAGGAGCTAAAAAATGCCGTGGATGCGATCGGACTCTCGGATGGACGTGTCGGTATCGGACATACGCGGTGGGCGACGCACGGCGGTGTGTCCGAGCAAAACTGTCATCCGCACATCTCATACGATGGGCGATACCACCTGGCGCACAATGGTATCATCGAAAATATGTCCGAGCTTTCTGCAAAGCTCTCGGCGCAGGGGATCTCCTGTCAGGGGTCCACGGATACGGAGGTCGCGACCAATCTCTATGCGACCATCGCCTCGGATGATCCGATTTCGTCTTTGCGCCTTTTTACCTCGAAAATCGAGGGAGCCTATGCGCTTGTTTTTCTGGATCGTGATCATCCGGACAGGCTCTTTGGCGCGAAAAAATGAAGCCCGCTCGTGCTCGGATTTGCAGAGCATGGCGTCTACTGTTCGAGCGATCGTCGCAGTCTGGAGGGCATCTGCGATGAATATGTGTCTCTGGAGGACGGCGATATTTTCGTCGTGCGATCCCGCGACGACTACACTATCGTCAATGGCGGCGTGCAAATCGTACGCGATCGTGAGGAGCTCTCCGGAGAGGAGATCGCCACCGAGCTCGGGGAGTTTTCGCATTTTATGATGAAAGAAATCCACGAGCAGCCGCAGGTGGTGGAAAATGTCTTTGCCGGACGTGTGAATTTCGAGACTGCAGAGATCGCCAGTCCTACGCTGAAAGCACTCGCGAAGCGCGACATATCGCGCATCGTCATCATCGCGTCGGGGACGAGCTATCATGCCGGACTCGTCGGAAAACACTATATCGAGCATTTGTCCGGTATAGAGACGGATGTCGTGGTCTCGGCGGAGTTCAAATACTCTTGGCATCGGATTCATGCGGACAGAGTCTATGTTTTCATCTCGCAGTCCGGAGAAACTGCCGATACCCTCGAATGCATGAAGCTCGTGAAAGCGAAGGGCGGCTATGCATTCGGTGTCGTGAATGTACCGGGATCCAGCATCGCACGTCTCTCGGATGCGGGACTCTATACGCATGCCGGTGTCGAGATCGGTGTTGCCTCGACGAAAGCCTTTACCGGGCAGATCCTCACGCTCCTGCTGATGGCGCTCGCACTCGGAAATGCTCGCACGCTCCCGCACGCCGAGTATGCGTACCTGCTCTTTGAGATGAGAAAGCTGCCCGATCTCATCGCCCGGATGCTCGCCCGCTCGGATGCGATACGGACTGTCGCCGAGAAATACGCGTCCTACCAAAACTTCTTTTTTCTCGGGCGTGCGCTGGAGCTGCCGATGGCACAGGAGGGCGCGCTCAAGCTGAAAGAAACCACCTACCACCACGCCGAGGCGTACTCGTCATGAGAGCTCAAACACGGCTCTCTCGCTCTCATCGATGCAAATTTTCCCACGATCATCCTGAATGCCGACGGACCCCTGCACGCCAAAAATCAAAGCTCCACGCAGGAGATCCACGCTCGCTCGGGTCCCGTCATCGGTGTCATAAGCGATCGGGCGGACGCGGCGCTGTATGATGATGTGCTGCGCTTTCCGGAGACGGTGTATGAGCTCGTGCCGTTTGTCCAGGTTGTTCTGCTTCAGCTGTTTGCCTATCATATGACCGTCGTACTCGGAAATGATGTCGACAAGCCGAGAAATCTCGCCAAGAGCGTGACGGTCGAGTAGCGTTTTTTGAAAATGTATGCTACTATTGTGACGATAATGCTCGGTATAATTTTCTCTCAAATGCTCGCGTTTTCTCTGTCTCGGATCGTGTTCTTCATAGCGCTTTCGTTGGTGGCGACAGGTGTTTTCGATACGAAAGCATTTGCGCTGCCGTATACCGATATAGAGCCGTCCGATGCGTACTACGACGACGTGCGCACACTCTACGAGCAGGGCATCATCTCCGATAATTTCGAGCATCGATTTTATCCGCAGGCGCTCATCCGCCGCGATGATTTTACTGCCATCGTCATGGAGGTGGGATGCACAAACTGTCGTACTCCGGGATTCGATCTCGTATCCCGGTATGTGCGTCGTCCGTTTCCCGACGTCTCGTATGCCAATGAAAATTTTTACTGCATATCCGAGGCAAACAGCCAGGGTATCGTGCAGGGATACATACTCGGTCCCGACGGGACGACCGCATGCCAAAACGGCGCAGTGTACTCCGAGTCTCCATTTTGCGTGGAAAATGCCATCACCCGCATCGAGGCGACGGCGCTGCTTTTGCGGCAGGCGGATCTGTGGGATGATGCGCGAAATGCTGATCCTCCGCCGAGGCGCTATGATCTCTCGGATGTATCCGATTACTGGTATGCATATGCCGAGCGGGCGATCGATTTTGATATGATAGCAGTTGACGAGGAGGGGCGGATATTTCCGGATGAATACTTGACCCGCGCCGATTTTGCTCGTATGGCAGCTCGTACGCTCGCGACGAGTCTCTGTGAATACCGGGATATCGAGGGTGATGCGGATGAGCGATTTTCCAAAGACCGGGAATGAACCGGTACGTCCGAATCATTTCCCGGGGATGGGAGTGACGATACCGGTATATCCGAGTCATTTTCGGAAAATGGGCGTGATACGCCTGGCTCGGACGATAGAGAAAATATTGCCGATGATGAAGATAACGGCGAGACCGACAATGCTTTCGATGCGAATGCAAACGAAAATACTATAGCAGACGAAACAGCCGCGTGAGCGCTCGTCGGATCGCTCGCCGTGCGAGTACAGACGGACGGCGAGACCAGTGAAAATGCCCCGATGACTCTGTACGCTCTTTCGGATTTTTCGTCTGAGACGCGATATGTCTGGACGATCACCCATCGTGATACGGGAGAGATCGCGCGCTATGAGGGACGGACGCTTGAGGGTGTTCGTTTTTCCCGGGGAGTATGGTTTGGATCGGTGCGCGCGATCGCTCAGGATGGACGCGAATCGGGCAGCGCGAGATTTCACCTGTATCGTACTATAGATCCCGATGAGAGCCCAGATGATGAAATACCCGCCTGTGACCAGTCGTGCTCGTGTCCGGATGGATACGTCTGCAGCTCGACATCGATCGCACAGTGCGCCGAGGGTGCCTCGTGTCGCGTTTTCGGCTCTCTGCTCGTCGCAGTTGCAGTCGATCCCATCGCCCCCGCGGTTGGGGAGTCGGTCGGATTTTCACTGGATATCGACGGAGTCGTCGGAGCAGCTGCATACACGTGGGATCTCGGTGATGGGACGGATGCCGCGGGCGAGTCTCCATCCCATCGATACGAGTCTCCGGGGACGTATCGAGCGACTCTCATCGTCCGCGACTCGGCGGGAAATACCGGTTTTGCTTCACTGCTCGTGCATGTGCGTGACAGTGGCGACTACGATCGCGATAGCATACCCGATACAGAGGATGAGTGCCCTCGAGTATACGGCACTTCCGAATTTTTCGGATGCCCCCGGATAGCGACCCGAGATCTCGCGAGTACCGCGATACTCTCGGACTCGGATGAGACAAATACGACACTTGCAGTATCGAATGCCGAGACTCTTGATTTGGATGAAGCGGCGACCGCGAGCGCCGATGCGACGACGCTCGCGAGCGTATTTCCCGAGGATACGTGTCAGCAAAATCGTCTCTCCTGATCTGCCTACGCCTACGGAGAGGTATCCGCGTGCGCGTCGTGCCCCTGTGCGTATTCGCTGGACTATTCGAGTGATTTTGCTCCGTGCGATACCATTTTTCCGGCGATCATGAGTCCGGACAAACAGTCAGTATATTCACGATGAGAAGGATATGAGATCCAGTAGCACTCGCATTTCCCGGTCGCAGATCGATGCGTGGTTTTCCGCCATACGCTCGGAGTGTCCCGATATTCCCACAGAGCTCGTGTATGAGACGCCATTTCAGCTCGTCATGGCGGTGATGCTCTCCGCGCAGACCACGGATCGACAGGTCAATCGCATCACGCCGCCATTATTCGCCCGAGTGAAAACTCCCGGCGATATGCTGGCGCTCTCGCTCGAAGCACTGACCGAGTACGTCCGCAGTGTCAACTACTATAAAACCAAAGCAAAGCACATCCATGAGAGCGCGCGAATGCTGCACGAAGAACACGCCGGGAAAATTCCCAATGATATGCCTGCGCTGCGCAGGCTCCCCGGTATCGGAGTAAAGACTGCCAAAGTCATTCTCTCGGTGCTCTATGATGCGCCGTATGTGGGTGTCGATACACACGTGCATCGCGTGGCAAATCGTCTGGGGCTGGTCTCGACGCGCACGCCGGACGAGACGGATCGAGTCCTCGACGAGATGCTGACCGATGAGCAAAAGCGACGCATCCACCACCCGCTCGTACTCTTCGGGCGATACCGGTGTACCGCCAGAAATCCCCGGTGTCACGACTGTCCGTTACGGCGTACGTGCCGGTATTTTCGAGAAAAAAACCGGGACACGTCGGGGGAGTAGTGGCAGGGCTTTCTTGCCAGACGCGAAAAATCCGATACTATTCGATGCACTTCTTGTCTTGGCGGTGTGTCTATGAGTCTTTCTTGGTCCGGTCGGGATATCGATGCGGCATCCCGGTTTTCCTCGGTCGATGAGCTGCGCGATCGCATGATCGCCCGGCGCGGCATCGTGGACACCGAGCGCTTTTTCGCGCCCGATTTTTCGCATCTCTCGGATCCGTTTCTCTTTCCCGGTATGGACAGGGCGGTTGACCGGGTTTTGCATGCGCGACAGACGGGGGAGCGCGTCGTCGTCTTTGGTGACTACGATGTCGATGGTGTCTCTGCGACGGCGTTGCTTGTGCGATTTTTTCATGAAATCGGCGTACAGGTATCCTATCGTCTGCCGCATCGCGTACGGGACGGGTACGGATTTCGCGCGCACTTTTTGGATGATCTCTCGGAAAAATCCGTGAAACTGATCATCACCGTCGACTGCGGGACGCGCGATACCGACACGATAGCGACCGCACGATCACGCGGTATCGATGTCATCGTCACGGATCATCACAGTGTTCCCGAGACGCTTCCTGATGCACTCGCAGTGCTCAATCCCCGATTACCCGATACGAGCTATCCGTTTCCCGGATTGTCGGGTGCCGGGGTGGCGTTTCAGTTTTTGCATGCTGTTGCGCTGCAGATTTTCTCTCATGATGAAATTGTCCATATCCTCAGAAAATACATAGATCTCGCCGCACTCGGCACGATCGCCGACTGTATGGATCTGGTAGGGGAAAACCGGGTCATCGCGAGTCTCGGACTTTCGCAGATGCGCGAAAGCTGTCATCCCGGTCTCGCTCGTCTCGTCGGGGAGCGACTTTCCGATGGACTCGAGAGCGATGTCGTGGGATTTCACATCGGTCCCAGGCTCAATGCCGCATGACGTCTCGACGACGCGCTTCTCGCCCTTCGTACGTTGCTTGCCAGAGAGGAAAATCTCGATGGTTGCCTCGCAGCGCTCGAACAGCTCAATCTCAAGCGTCGCGCTCTGACAGACCGGTATTTTGCCGTCGCGTGCGAATCGGTGGATGCATCCGAGCCGGTATTGTTTTTCGTATCCGATGATATCCCGCACGGACTGACCGGTCTCGTTGCTTGACGGCTTTCGGAGCAGTTTCGAAAACCGGCATGCTGCCTGCGCCGAGAGGATGGCGTACTCATCGCAAGCTGTCGGAGCCCGGAGTATCTGGATATCATCGGGTTGCTTTCGGAGTTTTCCCGGTATTTTTTGCGATTTGGCGGGCATCGTCAGGCGGCGGGATTTACGATGGATGCTATGTATTTCGAGGAATTTCAAAAAAAAATCCTCGCGCATACTCGAACACTGTTTCCGGATGCGCCTCCGGTCAGCTGCATTTCCCCAGAGTGTATCCTCGATATTTCCCATATCGATGCGGCGCTTATCTCGATGCTTGCGACCTTTGCCCCCTACTGACCCGGAAATGAAAAGCCGTTGTTTTTGATGGAAAACGTCCGTCTCTCCCGTATCGACTTTCTGGGTGATGGTATGCGACACTTGCGCTTTTTTATCACGGATTGTCCGCAGGGTGTGGAGATCATGGCGTTTTGATGGGGGGCGTGGTATGACCGCCTGCGTGCGACGGACGTGGTCTCGCTCGTCGTAGAGGTATCCGTTTCGAGCTTTCGAGGTCGACGAAAGATCCAACTGCTCGTACGCGATATTTTCTCGGCGTAGACTGTATCTCGGCGTGTTTTTCGGTATAATCAGCCATACTGATCTGAATGCGCTATCATGCTCGATCTCTCGGCGTTTGTCGTCCTCATCCGCTCGTACAATGAGATTACCCGTCTCCCGGAGGTGATCGATACCATCCGGCGCGCCGGATATGACCGCATCATCGTCATCGACGACGGGAGTACCGACGGCACGCGGGAATATCTGGCGAGTCGATCCGACATCACGACGCTCCGACACCCCATAAATCGCGGTGCCGGCGCCGCGCTTGAGACCGGATTTTCGTATGTGCGTACCGGATGTGACAGTGCGGATGTCCGGTATGTCATCACATTTGATGCGGACGGACAGCATGATATCGCGGATATGGCGCACTTTCTGGATGCGATCGAGCGATATCCGGAGGTCGGGGTGTTTCTCGGTTCGCGCTTTCTGAGTCGGGATGCATCCTCAAATATTCCCTGTATTCGCAGGCTCGTGCTCATAGGCGGACGGTGGTTTACGTATGCGTTTTCGGGGGTGTGGCTCTCGGATTCGCACAATGGCTATCGGGTACTCTCCATCGACAGCATAAAAAAAATCCAGCTCACGATGGACGGCATGGAGTATGCATCCGAGCTCGTGGAGCTGCTCGTACGAAATGATATTGCATTTCTAGAGGTGCCCGTCACGATCCGCTATGATGCCTATTCACTGGCAAAATGACAGCGCAGCGGCAACGCGCTGAATATCGTATTTCGAATGCTGTATAAAAAATTTTTTGAGTGATAGATTTTATTCTCAGAGTGTCAATGATTGTCCTCGTTTCTCTGCTCGCTCTATGAAATTTTCGAGGTACGTATCGGCGAAATAGAGACTTTCTCACAGTGTGAGGGTTTTAGCCGGCTGAAAATAATTTTCGGAAAACCGGTCTTTCCATGCGAATGCATCGCGGACTCGCAGTGTCGAAATTTCAGCCCGGTATTCGCCGTCCTCGTCCCGGAGTCTGCCGGTATCGCGGACGATATCGCGCGGATCGGCAAATGCCTCCATGACCAGCCGTGCGAACTGTCCCCGGGTCAGCACGTCAAAATCGCTCACTGTCGCATCGGCACTCTGCACAAATCGCTTCATGAGCGCATCCAAAGCTTGCTTGAGCGCTCGATCATTGCCAGCTCGCAGGTAGGCGTAGCCGAGCATGTTTTGGATGATTTCTTTTGCTTCGCGTCCGCGCAGATCACGATCGTGCAGGATGCGTCCGGAGCGTACGCGCACGAGTCATTTTTTGAGTGCTCAGAGGATATCGTCGCGATAGATGCCAGCGGTATCCAGATCGCGCGGCAGCGAGACACTGATATCCCGCCCGGTCGAGAGAATGCTGCGATCATCATAGCGGGACACCTCCAGCGTCACGTCCCGGGTGTCCAGGGGCACGAGATTAAACACGAGGACGCCTCGATACGTGTCCGCATAGGTAAAGATGAGATCATCCACCAGCTCGCCCGTCGCGCATTCCTTTCGCTGTTTGTGGGAGACATTGCAAAATTTCGCGCGTCCGGATGTCGCCGTGAGCACGTATACACCATCAAATGGAATATCGAGCTGGTACGCTCCCCGAGACGTTTTCATGATATACCCTCCCGTCCGCTCATCCGCGAGCTCTATACTAGGATCGTAGAAAAATGCCCCGTCCGTCGGATCCCGCTCCTGCTCGGGGACGTAGACGTCCACGGTCGTGACAGAGAGGATCTGGTCGCCGATGCGCAGACTGATGGGATGTCGTCCGGACTGCAGCCCTCTGATGGTAAATGTACGCATGCCGTCCTCTATATCCAGGATCCGCTCCGGTGAAAAATCGAGTACTCCCGGATCGGCGTGCAGCGTGATGCCTTCGGCGGGCAGGATTCACGTAAAGGGCTTACGCTTTCGTTTGACGATGATCGCTCCCTCCACCGTGCCGCCGAGGGGGATATTTCTCTCGAGAGTGGTCAGGCTCACGCGGATCGTATGATCTTCGAGGAAAATGTCGAGCTCTTTTTTCAGGATCTCCTCGCGGCTCTCGACCTCCGTCTGATCAATGACGACGCGGGGCTGCTCTTTGATTTTTTCCACTGTTTCCTTTGTGACGGTCGGCGCCTGCGCGAGCAGCTCTCCGCTCTCCAGAAAAGCGATGGGATCGATGGTATTGTTTTCGAGCCAGGTGCGGCAGAGTCCGCCATTGACGATATCAAACGGATTTCTGCCGGCGCCGCAGGTGATATAGTAGTAGGGGTGCGACTGATCCGTCGTATCGATCTGGAAATGCAGATGATTTCCCGTCGAGTTTCCCGTGCTGCCCACTTCTCCGAGCTTTTCTCCGGATGCGACCGACTGTCCGGAGACGACCGAGATCTTCGACAGGTGTGCGTAGTTTGAAAACAAATATGATCCGTCCTCGAGTCGGTGGCGCACCGTGACGGTATTTCCCCATCCGCCCAGCCACCCTGCCTGTACGACCGTCCCGTCCGCGATGGAGACGACGGGCGTCCCGCGGCTCGTAGCGACATCGATGCCCAGATGCGATCCCTGTCCTACGTCCCATCCGTATTTGTAGGTGGCGCCCCAGAGGACGGTATACAGTCGCTGATAGAGAAAGTCATTTTTATAGCGTTCGTAGTCGGCGTTTTCGATTCGGGGCATGTCGATTTTACACTCGTCGTCGAGGGTCGACCACTCGGAAAATCGGCAGTCCGGATGCGCTACCTGATCAAACGGATAGCGAAATCCGTCGTCTGCGAAGGCGTCATTTACCCCAAACAAAAGCAGGACGCATGCAAACACTCGAATACCTGAAAAAAGCGATAGCTTCACAAAAACTGATTATGCACTAGAGCGCTCTCTATAGTAGCATATGGTGCCTGATTTCTCAAGGTGGAAATGTCGAATTTTCGTGAAGATCAGCGCTGACTACTCACTGACTATGCGCTCCAGATCGCCCGCGATCACAGTCGGCTGCATCGCGCGAATTTCCGTCGTGTAGGGCATGTCGGGGATTTCATGCAGCAGAAAAATTTTTCTATCCAGTACATGCGCGAATCCTACCTCTAAAAACGTGTTGCCGCCGATATAGCCGGGGATTCATTTCTTTTCGAGGTTTACCACGAGGATGGCGTCGGCTTCGGCGATTTTTCGATAGTGGCGGCGGATAGCATCATGCTCGATGGAGAGCTTGACCATTCTTGTGCCATCTTCTTTTGCATGTATGATATTTTCCAGCGTTATTTCTTGAGAGAGAACTCGTTCTGCATTATAGGGAATGCGAGTGATATGCCCGAGTATTTCGAGCTGCCGTGCGATATCGCCCATCTCATGGGAAAAATCGAGACTGCCGCAGAGAGTGATTTTCATGAAAAACCGGTTATCAAATACTATTCCAGTACCGCTTTCACCCGCCGGACGCCTGCACTCGATGACTCTTCTTTCGTGATGCGAAATGTACCCATCCGATCGGAGATCTCGACGTGTGGACCGCCGCAGAGCTCGCGCGAGTAGATCGTACCATCGACGCTCTGCATCGTATAGACAGACACGATCTCCGGATACCGCTCCCAAAAACTTCACTCGACACCGGTCTCGCGTGCTGTTTGTTTGGGCATTTCCTCTATCGTCACACTAAATCCGGTCTGAATGGCGTCATTGACAAATTGCTCTATCTCGCTCTTTTGCTCGTCTGTCAGCTTTTCCGGATGCGTAAAGTCAAACCGCAAGCGCTCGGTCGTGATATTCGCACCCGCCTGATGGACATGATCGCCGAGCACGTGCCGCAGTCCGCTCAAAAGCAAGTGGGTGGCGGAGTGCAGTCGCACTGTCTCGACGGCGGTATCGGCGAGTCCTCCCTTGAATTTTTGCTCACTACCCGCACGCGAAATCGCCTGATGGTGCTCGAATTCTCGATCAAACTCTGCACGATCAAATGGCGGACGACCGAGATTTGAGAGCTCCTCCTCTATCATCTCCGGCGGCAATCCGTACGTCTGAAAGAGATCAAAGGCGACTTTTCCCGTGATGGGCTCGGCGGTTTTCTCCAGCTCGCGCAGTCCGTTTTTCAGCGTCTTTGCAAATCGCTCTTCTTCTTTTTGCAGCTCCTCTATGATCATCGTCTCATTATCGCGTACGGACTGATAGACATCCCGAAATTTCGCTATGTACATCCGTGCGATCTCGGCGATTATCCGCTCTTCATATCCCATTTTGAAAAATTCGCGAATCGCCCGTCGTATCAGCCGTCGCAGGATATATCCCTGATCGACGTTTTTCGGGACGACGCCGTCGGCGACCAGGTGCGTGGCGGCGCGCAGGTGATCGGCGATGATGCGCGCCGATCGCTCATGATAGTTGTTTGCTCATACGATGGTGCGGATTTTTTCCAGGACATCGGCGAATATGTCGGTCTCATACACGGACTTTACATGCCCGAGTGTCGCCGTGATGCGCTCCAGTCCCATGCCGGTATCGACGTTTTGCGCGGGCAGTTTTTCGAGTGTGTACAGATATTTCTCCAGCTTGTCAAATGATCTTACCGCCTCAAAAAGCTCGCAGTTTGTGATGCCAGCGTCTCGAGCGCTTTTCAGATTTTCCTCCGCGTGATCGATATACACGACATCGTCGGGGGACAGCGACTTTTCTGAGAGGAGTTTTTTGAAAAAATCGGGATTGGTTTTCGGCGGATCAAAATCGTAGCTTATGACCTCGAGACCTATATCTGCGAGGTGGGAGAGTGCATCGCGTGAGACCATCGTCACCACGATGATGCGCGATGAGAGCGCGCGAGCGCGACTGAGCACCGCTTCGTCCACTCCCAGATTTTCATCAAAGAGGCAATGCATCCCATCAAGAAGAAGGACTTTTTCTGTTTTTTTGCGATTGTACTCCATAAAGACATTATTCCAGATTTCCATCCATTTTTTCGGGTCTTTCGCGACATTTGACTCTGGATCCGGCTCGCCCTCGCCCACCCAGTAAAAAATCTCGGTGTCCGGTCCGCATGGTCCCGTCGGTCCCGCCGCCCACCAGTTGTCCTCCGCCGGCAGGTAGCTGATCCGACTCTCGGGGATGCCGAGCTGCCTCCAGATCGTCGCCGATTCTTCGTCGCGGGGTGCGTTTTCATCACCCTCGAATACCGTGACGGCGAGCCATGAGGGATCGATGCCGAGCCACTCCGAGCTGGTCAAAAGCTCGTGCGACCACTGGATCGACGCTTCTTTGAAATAGTCGCCGAGCGACCAGTTTCCGAGCATCTCGAAAAATGTACAGTGCGTATTGTCCCCTACATCGTCAATGTCGACGGTGCGAATGCACTTTTGCACGTCAGCCAGACGCGTGCCCATGGGGTGTTTTTTCCCCAGCAGATAGGGGACGAGGGGCTGCATGCCCGCCGTATTGAAGAGGACGGAGGGATCATTTTCCGGGACGAGGGGTGCCGACTCGATGACGGCGTGCTGTTTTTGTCGGAAAAACTCGAGGTATTTCGAGCGAATATCTCAGGAGTGGATGGACATAAGAGAGGGGCTTACGAGAGTACAATCGCATTATAGTCCCGTGATTGAAAATGCCAACACTTTCTCGCACGTATTTGTGTCAGACCATAATCGCGATACATTCATACGATACGGTATCGCGAGTACGCTTTCGAGCATTTTTCAGATTTCGGGTGATCAAGCGATCATGAAAATTTTTCAGATGCGTCGCTATGCTGTCTCCTGATTCTTTCCTTCTTGTCGGGTCTTTTCCTGCTTGTTTTCCATGTAGGTATTGTACCAGACGGTCTGGGTGAAAATCTCGAGTACGGAATTGAGGTGCGAGACGAGTGCGAGAAATATGAGAAATACGACTCCGAGCGCTACGATCCCGATCGAGCGGATATAGTCGATCGTGATATACGAGAGCGCTGCAAACAGCAAAAACGGAAATACGAGAAAAAATGCCGCGGCAAGCAGCGTACGAAAGTACACAAGCAGGATGGTGAAATACAATCTGAATGTCTCAGAGAGATTGTCAAAAGTCATCTCGATCGACGCCCCGATCGCCTGGAATGCCGACATATTTTCAAATACGATGAAGTATCGGGAGTATGCAAAGAGAATATTGACAAAGAGGCTGATGAGAAAATACACGCCGACGATGACGGAGACGGTGACGATATACTCATCCAGGATGCGTATGAGAAAGAGGTAAAATGAGAGAATGCTCAGGAGATTGAAAGGAACCATGATGTTATTGAGCTCGAAGACCGGTAGAAATTTTATGATGCCCTTCGAGAGAGCGTAGCTATAGAAATGCTCTGAGCGGTCTCCCGATGCCTGCATGAGCCCCCGATCCAGGCGGATGTGCTTGTCTATGAGGGCGAGCAGTCACGCCTGAGAGAGGGGTATCGTGACGACGTAGGTCAGCACTCCGACTATCGCTATCACCACGATATAGAAAAAATACTCCTCATACGCGAGCTCTAAAAGGCGCCGAAAAAACGCCGCCGCACTGTCTCCTCTCTCGGTCTCGGCGTAGGTAAACGCCACCTGATACAGGATGAGTCCGCCGAGATAGACCGTCGTGACGAGAGATGGAAAAAAATTAAATCGTTTGAGTGTCTCTTTTTCATTTAGCAGGCGCCACGCGTCGAGTACCGATTGTGTCGTCATTATCGTATGGACTCAGATATCCAGGAGAAAAAATCCGTACCCGTTTTCATGTCCCACTCGATCCCGTATCGACGGATGATCGAGGAGTCGCGCGTCAGCTCTACGAGGTGCGCACTCGAGGGGAGGAGCTCGGGACTGGGGATGTTTTCCAGATTTCGATCGACGTACCAGGTACGATACGACGCATAGTAGGGGAGGACGGCGTGTTCTTTATGCACGAGTGTACGGATCGTCTCCTGTACTGATGCGAGGTCTTCGCCTTTTTGAAATCGGGATTTCAGCGTCTCGAGCTCGACGTCCAGGGGGATGCTTTTGATCTTTGAAAAATTGAATCCGGACTCCGCCTGTCCCGAGTGAAAAAATGGAAATATATTGTACCCGAGCGTCCCGAGGTGCACGCCCGTCAGGAGCATATCGTATGTTTTTTGGTCAGAGTCGATGATGGTTCGCATTTCCTCCAGACTGATCTCCCGATGATTGACGTGTATGCCGATGAGCTTTAGCGCCTCGGAGATTTCTCATACGAGCTCGGGGACGACATGCGATTGATTGGTATACAGCATATCGAGCGTATAGCGCACAAAGTCGCGATTGTAGTAGTAGGTGTTGTCGAGCTTTTCGACTTGCGCGAGAGATTTTTCCAGACCTGTACGGGCTTTTTCGACGGTGTCCGGATCGGGTGTTTCCGGCTCTGGGGTCGTGTATTCGGACATGACATTGCCTCGTATCTCGGCGAGGCGTGCCGCATCGGGAGAGTAGTAGACCGTCAGTGTCTCCACCTCTTCGCGCTGTCCAGCACGCTCGAGCGTGAGTCTATAGATATTTTCTCCCTCGCGCAGATTGCCGAGATCGAGGCGTGATCTATAGAGAAATGTTCCGCTTCCGGGGACATAGCGGGAGAGGCGATAGCCATTGATGAGGACGGCGGTCGTGTCGGCGGGGACGGATCACGAGAGGATGAGCTCGCCCTCGCTGTTTCCGGAAAAGAAATAGATGCTCTCGGAGGTCGGCGCTGAAAAGTGCGTGTTTGCGGGTATCGCGGGTGCGGGCTCTGCAGGAGTACTGCTGTCGGGGAGCTCTCATTGCTCCAGCGCTTCGATCTCTTCGCTGTAAAGATGTATCAAAGTATCGCGTTTGTAAAATCCGAGGATATTGAACGGTTCTGCGATATTCTTTGAAAGAAGCTCGTGCGGCTCGGGATTTCCAAAGAAAATGTCCGGCATGACTTTTCAGCGATCGCTCGAGAGTGACGCGTACTGAGTATTTTCGAGGTGAAACAGTACGATATTTCTGATGTCTGCGGGGACTTCTTCGCTATTGAGAAACAGGGAAATATACTGCGGCAAGAGTGTTTTTACCGGCTCGAATCTCGGGGACTCCGGAGGCGGTGTGGTCTCGGTCGCTGGGATGACATTGAGGATGCTCTCATTTTTCAAAAGCGTCTGCTCGTCCGGAAAAAACCGAAACACCGTCCGACCGATATATATCCGCTCGTCGCCTCAAAAGTTTGGATTTTTGACGAGGGTGATTTTCTCAGAATTATAGCTGTCTACTCCCTCGCGTCATGCATACGTATACGGTCAGGATGCCGGTATCGCCTCCAGATCCAGGATGCCGCGCCGGATCTGCCGAGCCTCCTCTGCCGATACGATGGGCGCCAGAAAGAGCGTGATGATCTCGACGTCGGGATTATCTGTGCGAAACGCGATGTACTCGCCGGTGTCTTCGATGGTGATTTCCGAGAGGATGGCTTTGAGCGCAGGATTGATATCGCTTTCGCTGAGGGTGCGATAGGTCTGCAGGATATCCTCCGTCGTGATGGGCGTACCGTCGCTCCAGAGCCCCTGATTTGGATAGCACTGCACGATACTGAAATTTTGCCCCAAATCGCAGTTTCCGATGTCGCCCACCACCTCGCGCCGCAGCGGATCATAGCGCAGCATGGAGCGATACAGATATCGCAGTACGATGTCATTTTTCGGATGCATTCCGTACTCCAGCGGATTGAGTGACGGGACGTCTCCGACGAGCCCGATGCTGATGGTGCCGCCCTCCTCCGGCAGTATCGTACTGTCATGGTAGAGGTATGCTACGACCAGATGCGCGGAAACGAGAAACGTAAAAAATACCGCGAGAAAGAGCAGATACTTCGAAATTTTTGCGAGGACCGACATGAGCGAATTCGATAAAGCGCGCTATCCAAGCAAATACAGTGCGAGCGCGAGCGCGACATAGACGACGGAAAGTGCGATAGTGATGCGATGCAGCATGAGCTCGGCGCCCCGCTTTTCAAAGCGGGCGGAGCTGCCTACGCTCGTCCCCGTCAGAGAGAGTCATTCTCCTTTTGGCTGCAGGATGATGATGATGACGAGCAGAGCACTCGTGATGAGAAGCGATACGGTCAGGATATCTGTCATGATCGTGAGAGTGTGAAAAGCCGATAAAATGTACAAAAGATTTTTGAAAACTTTCCCAGGATCCTCTGTCTATCGAAAGAGGAGATTGTAGAGTATATTAAAGACTGTAAAGATTGCAACCGCCATCGCATAGTGTGCGAGTCCCTCGATTTCAAATCGTACTCAGGAAATATCAAGAATTTTTAAAATAATCTCAAGCAAGCGGAGAATGATAGCATTGATCACGAGGATAAACAGTCCGAACGAGAGAATGATAAATGGAAATCATATGATCTTCAGGATAGGTCTGACTACGGCATTCAGCACGCCGAGGATCGTCCCGCCTACCAGATACAGCTGGGATGTCCCGCTGGAGATGATGCCTGCACCGGCGTCCGCATCATACGGCAAAAAATAGGCGAGCGCAAAGAGAAGCAGTCAGTTTGCGAGGACGCTGAGGACGACGCGCATACGCCTTTGAAAATTATAAACAAATGCATGCATTATAGTAGCGGCGGGACTATTCGCAATTTTTTTGCGATCCAAGCGAAAATATGATATGCTTGCCATTGGGACTTATAGCCTTGTATCAGTATATGCAGTCGGTATTTCGCGCTTTCATTCTTGCTTGCATTGTTTTTGTTTTCGGGTGCTTGCTACTGGTCTCGGATGACTTTTCGCGCTCGATAGTTGTTTCCGACACACTTGCTGCTACCTGAGAGGTGTCTCGCGATACGATAGGAGATGCGGATGCTATTCCGGGGAGTGCCGACTCTGTGAATGGTGCGAGCGATCGCAATACGACGGGAGGCATAGGCGATATTCCCGGGGGTGCCGACCCGACGACGGGATGATGAGGGAGCGGAGGTGCAGGAGTATGAGGCACAGATATCACGAGTCCGGGCTTTATGATCGACACCGGATATTTCCGGCTCTCATCGGGGGATCCGTATGATGAGGGCGCTGATAATATCACAGCACTCATCGCCAATATCGTCAATATCCTCCTTGTCGCGATTGCCACGATGGCGGGACTTTTCATCGTGATAGGAGGCATCATCCTCATGGCGAGCGCCGGGGACTCCAGTCGTGCCGGTATGGCAAAATCCATCATCACGTACAATTTGCTTGCGATTATCATGGCGCTGCTCTCGTACTCCATCATCCAGTTTGTCTCATGGGTGCTTTCATAAGACTCTTCTCATTTCTCCTATTCGCAGTGCTTTTTTGTGCTTTTGCCACGAGCATCGGCGAGAGTGTATATGCCGCGGATGGACTGCCGGAGCCGGAAAAATTTTGACTGCCGCTGGAAGAGACACCGGAGGACACGCTCGACGCCGCAAGCGACATCCTCGCCGAAATCCTGAAATACGTGGGAATCCTCGCGATCCTGGCGGTGAGCTACGGAGGTGTCCTCATGATCCTGTCCTACGGAGATGAGTCAAAACTCAAGAATGCACGCATGGTCATCGCGTATGCGCTCATCGGAGTGCTCTCGTCCGCTTCGGCGTATTTTCTCGTGAATCTCGTCAATAACATCCGACTCTAATGCGTTTTCTTATTGTCCTCATTCTTGGCTTTGGATTGCTGTTTTCTGCGCAGGTGTATGCTGATCTGCGTTCGGATTTGCTCATCGAGGGAGGTACGTCGGCAGCGATATCGTGAATAGACGAGACGAGCGTGAATTTCCGGGACAATTTTTTCGCCGTCGCACAAAACTATATCATCGGACTGCTCGCGCTCATCGCGGTCGGAGTGTTTTTGTATACGGGATTTCGTCTCCTGATGGCGGACGGAAAAGAGGAGGAACATAAAAAAGCGTGGCTGTCGCTCATCTATGTCGGCGTCGGACTCGCTATCGTCCCGCTCGCATATGTGGCAGTACGTATCGTCCTCGGATTCAATTTTTCATAAAAATACTCACCATGCGACTCACATCGATAGTGCTGCTCGGATTTGCGCTCGCGTGTTCGATGGTCGCCTCGGGGATCGCCGTCGCGAGCTGCAGCTACGACGAAAGCAGTGTCCTCGGGAGTCTGGAGTGATGCGAGCCGGAGGGATCGCTGGAGGTAGGAGGCGACTACTCGGCGAGCGATGTAAAGGCACGCGTGATCCAGATCGCAAACAATATCATCATTGCCGGATCGCTTCTTGCGATCGCGATGATCATCTACTCCTCCATTCTCTTCATCGTGTCAAATGGCGATGACTCTCAGGCGGGCACCGCAAAGAAGGGAATTCTCTACTCGCTTCTCGGCTTTGGACTGACGCTCATCGCGTTTCCTCTCGTCAATGCGCTTATCAATTTCGTATTTGATCTGTAGTCCCATCACTTCAAAAATAAAAGTATAAGTATGGCGATTTCCGATACGATAAAATTTGGAGTCTATACGCTTTTTTTCTCGGCGGTTTTTCTCGGCGCCCGGGTCGTGCTGACTCCGGAGACCGAGACTGGCTACGACTCGTCATCCGTCTATCATCGCGAGTCGATCGCTTTCGAGACTGCTGAGCCGAGAGAGTGAAAAGACCGCACTACGGTAAAAGACCAAGAAATGACGAAAGATGATACACCGAAATCGTCTGTCGAAATCCACTCTCACGAAGACGATGAGACATCCGAGCTCCCGGAGATCCTCTCTTCTGCTGCACGCGATACGATGCCCAGTGATGAGACTGATGCGTCGTCCGGGGCGTTTGCGAGAAAAAATTTTACTATCACGCTGCGTCCGACGGATGCCCGTGTCGCTCGAAGCTTTCAAGAAGCGATCGAGACGACACTCTCCTCCAGGCGATTTTCCGAGCGCGCGAAGGATGTCATGATCATCCTGGATGCGGATCGCGACGAGCCGCGAGGACAGGCGACGGGACGGACTGTCACGCTCGCACTCTCGATGGACGATATCGACGAATTTTCAAAGGTGCTGGTGCATGAGATCGGACATGTGGTCGACATCAGGTATTTTACGAAAAACGTATTCGGATTTGATCGATCCCGCGATTTTTATGCGATATCGTGGACCGACGCCATGGTAAAGCGCTCGGAGGCGGAGCTCTCGGACTTTCCCTCGGGATACGCGCTGTCAAATCAGTATGAGGATTTCGCCGAGTCGTTTGCGTACTATGTGTTTCATAATGACGAATTTCGCGCTCGTACCCGGGACAATCCAGCGATGCGCCGCAAATACGAGTTTTTGTCAAAATACGTATTTTCGGATGCGTCGTTTCAGTTTACGAGTTTCGGTGTCGAGGATGCCTCGGGATACTTTTGGGATACGACGAAACTGCCCATCGACTCGAAAAAATATTTGTTTTATATTCGAGATCCGATATAATGGGATTTCTTCTTTTTGAATAGGGGAGTCGCAGAGTGTCATCGCGACGAAGAGGAGCGGTATGTTTGGATATGGTAGCGGTTTGTTGGTCCGAGTGCGAAAAGCAGCAGGTGTTTTTTCTCTCGTACGAGTAAATCCCTTTCCATGCTGATATTGTTGAGATTTCCGGGTCGTGGAGGGTTTACCGGGTCTAGAGTTCTTCTTTATATTTTTTTGAGAGATTTTTATGTCTGATAGCTTCTTTCAGGAGCTCGAGGAGGAGATCGCGTTTGGTGAATCGCGACCTCGTACGACTCCTGATATTTCCACGCGCAAAAATCATACCCCCGAAAATGTCCGGGAAAACGCGCATGCTTCGCGGGTTTCTCGCGCTGTTTCCCATTCGCGCCGCTCAAATTCATCCGTATCTACACGACCGTCCCCGGTCTCGTCCGAGCGTCCTCCCATGCACAGATCCGCTCGTCCTGCCTGATCGCAGGCGGAAAAACACACCGAACGAAAAACCCCGAAAGCACCCCGACTCGTCCCGGATCTCCCGCAAAATAAAGGCGTGTTTATCCCGCCGCAGCGTCCCGATACGACTCGGACGATCACGCTCTCGGACACCGAATACGTCCGCATGCCCATGTACCTCGTGCGGCACGATGAAAAGAGCTACCTCGTCTGAAGCGGACTCGAATCAAGCTCTCCGGAGTTTCCGGGGGCGCAGATCATCATGCCCGATATCCGTATCCTGATCCCGATGCGAGAGCATATTCGTGCGTGGTTTCTGACGGACTGCGGTCCCGAGACACTGGATGGGATCGTCCCCATGCTCGTGCATCTCGATTTTCCGATGGTGTACGCCTATCAAAATATCATCGACGCCATTCGTACTCGCCTCGAAAAACTCGGTCTTTCCGATCGCCTGAAATACGCTGTCGTCAAATCCGGATACGAGCACGAGACGACGGTGGATGCGATCACATTTCGCAGTTTTTCGCTGTCGGGACGATCGCATCATTCGCACAATAGCGCGACTATCGACACTCCAAACGGACGCATCCTCTTTCTCGATCCCGATGCCGAGGCGTCGCAGATGATGGAGGCGCTCGGACCCTGCGATCTCGTATTTTGCTGACCGGCGCACAGTCTCTCGGATACGACGCAGGAGCGGATAAAACTCCTGCGGGTGCAAAAATGCATCACGGTCAACCCTCATGAAACCTTTGAGAAAAATCCCGCCTACGGCGTTCGTGCGCAGGAGCAGTTTACGCCGCTGCAGCATGGCAATATCGTCGATATCACCGAGCATCGACGCATCGACGTGCATGCGGTGCGCCTGTATTTTGATACACTGGTGGCGGACGTCACCGGCATAAATACCTCTGCGCATCACACCATGCAGGCGCGCACACAGATGCAGACAGCGTGAGCCATGACCGTCGCCGTCGTCGCCGATATGCCAAAGCGAGAAATAACGAGTATCCGGATCGAGACGCGGGGGCTTGCGTTTGTCCATGATGTGCATGAGCTGCGTCGCCTCGTCATGCGTGCGGTACCCGATATTTTCCAAAAAGCACTGCAGACAAACGCGGATCTGCCGATATATGCGCATGAAAAAATCATCAAGCGCGAACTGGAAAAAGCAATCTCGGCGAAATTTCAACGCGCTCCGGTCATCATCCCCGTCATTTTCGACTCCTCATCACGTATATAGTCTCCCGTATGTACCACGAATCAAAACAATCTCCCAGACAAACAAGCGGACGCTCCGGCAATTCGCACCGCTCGAATGCTCCGTCCGCATCCTCTCATCGTGGAGGCGGACGATCCGCGAAAGACGTGCGTCCGAATCCCGGCGAGAGCTATGTCTTTCCATTTACGGATAAGCGAAACAAAAAAATGTTTCCCTATCTCACTCCCCGCCAGGCACTGCGCCGCAAGCTCGGAGTGACAGAGTATCGTGCCGGAGCACTCAAAAAAGGCACGCTTCGCGTGATTCCATTCGGAGGGGTGGAGCAGGTGGGACTCAACTGCATGGGACTCGAGTACGAGGGAGAGGTGCTCATCATCGACATGGGGATCCAGTTTGCCGATCAGGATCAGCACGGTATCCACGGGAGCATCCCCGATCTCTCCTATCTGCGTCATAAAAAGATCGCGGGTATCGCCATCACGCACGGACATATCGACCATATCGGAGCGATCCCCTATATCATGCCGCAGCTCGGGCGCGATACTCTCATGTATGCGACACCCATGGCGTACGAGCTCATAAAAATGCGACAGGCGGATCTGAATGCGCCGCTATCCCGACTGACCCAGTACGAGCGCGGAAAACCGGTACAGATCGGCAAACACTTTATCGTCACGCCGTTCGTGGTGGATCACTCCATTCCGGACTCGGTGGGTCTCTCCATCGAGACGCCGATCGGACGATTTATCCATACCGGAGACTGGAAATTTGATAAAAAACCGCTCCCGTATCGTCCGTCTACGGATTATGATCTTTTGAAAACGTACGGCGATCGGGGAGTGCGGGCGCTGTTTTCCGACTCGACAAATGCGCACCTCATCGGCTCGTCCATCTCTGAGTCCGAAGTCATCAACTCTATCGAGGAGATCATGCGGGCTGCGCAGGGGCGCATCATCACGGCGACATTTTCCTCTATCATCGATCGGGTGATGATCATCATCGCCGCCGCCGAAAAGCTCGGACGTAAGGTCGTCCTGCTCGGTCGCGGTATGAACAACTATATGGACATCGCGATCAAACTCGGCTACGCCCGCCCGAAAGAGGGGACGATCATCACGATGCAGGAGGCGGACAAACTCCCGAAAGAAAAGGTCGTCATCTGCTGTACCGGTGCGCAGGGCGAGCGATTTGCGGCGCTGACCCGGATCGCGACGGGAGAGTCGCAGGACACTGCGCTGCTGCCGGATGATACGGTCGTCTTTTCCTCGTCGGTCATTCCCGGAAACGAGCGCTCGGTCCAAAATCTCTTCGATATCATCTCGGCGCAGGGTCCGCGTATTTTCCAGTACAAAGAATCGGAAATCCACGCCGGAGGACACGCTCGCCGCGATGACACACTGAAAATGATCTCGCTCATCCGCCCCGAGGTCTACGTGCCCATCTACGGATATCCGCACATGCTCTATGGAAATGCGCGCAACGCCTATGAGCTCTGATACTCCGAGGATCGCGTGCCCATCCTGCGAAATGGTCGTATTCTGGAATTTAGTGCCGAGGGATTCGAGCTCATGGATCAGTACGCGCCGCA
This sequence comes from Candidatus Altimarinota bacterium, assembly GCA_028277205.1. Lineage (GTDB taxonomy): Bacteria > Patescibacteriota > Gracilibacteria > BD1-5 > UBA2023 > JANQGT01. The sequence continues at coordinate 1,641 of JANQGT010000010.1, read as the reverse complement.
TCGCGCCATGACCATCGACGGCAGCCTGGTAGGGATGACACGCGAAAATCACATGCACGATCGGTACCAGCTCCAGCTAAATGGGGTCGTAGTCGTGAGCATCGGAAAGCGAAAAGGCGACTACCTCATCCGTACGGAGTGTCGCGGGATGGTGGCGCTGGAGCAGTTTCCAAAGCTCCTGTCAAAGATCGAAGAGATGATCCGAAACGCGCTGCAAAAAGACTCCGAGAAATTCGCGGATGTCGAGCAGTTTAAAAAGTTTGTCGCAAAGAAAACCGGAGACGCGATTTTTACCGCCATCGGAAAGGAGCCGATCGTCGTCGTGACGGTGCACTAGAAAATTATAGAAAAGAAAAAGTTGACAGATCGAAACATGCTCCTATATTGGAGCGTGTATTCTTTTTTTCGCCTATGTCTTCAGTGTCGGAGTTTTCAGCAGAGCAATTGTCGAATGATCTAAGAGCGTTGCGTCCTGATGATACTGGCACTGCTCTCTTGGCAATTGTTACTGCTGCGAGCGAGCAGGTGTGAGAACAAATCTGAAATCTCGATGTTTCTACAGTGTCGAGTCTTTTTCGTGAGGTGTTAGATGGATTGTCTCGTCTCAATGGAAGTGTTCCTACCACTCAACACCTTCTGGCTATTGGCATGATCTGGGCGATATTCGAGCAGATACGTGATAGATTCCCATTGCTTTGTAGCCCGACAAATCCTGCCATTTTCCCGATCATGAACGCGTTTTGACGATTTTCAGGTGCTGTACGCGCTATTCAGGCAAAACAATCGGAGTGAGGGGTACTTGCCCCCGAGGAAGAACGGCTTCTCGCTCTCGATGCATTGATCACCAAAAGCGCTGCTACTCCGAAAGAAATAGCAGCGTAATTACCAGTAATTTTACCCCACGATATACAGCCGATACTCTCCCGTCTCGGGATCAAATCGAGTCTCCGTTCAGCTGCCGTAGCACTGGGCGGCGAGCTCGATCTCGGCGAGAGATCGCGAACGAAACTGGGTGGGGATGCGGCGCGGCGTGTGCGCGCGGAGGATGTGCGAGTGGCGCATAGGGGAGAAAAATAGGGATACGCTTATAGGCTATCATATCCCATTTTCCTTGTCAATGCATAAAGACCCCCAGCTCATTGGAGTCTAGAAATGCGATGCTGCTACTATCCCACTACCGCTCGCAGAGCCCCTGAAATCGGGACTGCTCGTCCGCATCTCCCGCGAGACGTGCGATCGCATAGCCATCACAGGCGACGACTGTTTCCAGATTTTGTCCCTGCAGATTTTCGACGCGACGCACCTCGGAGAGTGCCTCGTCGTAGCGCTGCAGCAGATAGAGCCCGCGATAGCGGATTTTTCGGACGTCGATATCACTCGGGAAATCCCGCAGATATGCATCGGCGAGCTCGATCGCCTCGGCGATTCTATTTGCCTCGTAGGCGGTGCGGATCTCGGCGATGCGGGTGCTGTCTTGTGTTTGTGTGCTGGGTGTGTCGCTCTCGGATGCGTCACCGTCTCATCCGGATGCATTCGTTTCCGGGGTGCTCGCAGATGGCGCATTGGCAGTAGTATCGTCGTCGCTGTCCGTCGTCTCTCCGGTCTCGGGATCGATCGCCGAGACGAGGAGCTTTCCGGAGT
>JANQGT010000005.1 GCA_028277205.1 Candidatus Altimarinota bacterium | reverse complement strand
CGTCTTTTCAAATGCGCTGCATCGCGGTGTCGATTTTTTTTCGGCGGGTGATCATGCCGGACTCGACCGGTTTTTGCGTTGGCTTTTCGAGTACGAATTTGAGCGTATGGGGCTTCCGTATCCCGATATGACGGTATTTCTGTCGCTGTCCATCCAAAATATTCAGGCTTTACTGCAAAAAAAATTTCAAGAAAGGCGTACCCATATCACCGAGTGACTCGACGTCATGGAGCGGGATATGCGGCACCAGACTGCGGCGCTGGAGGTCGGACGCTCCGTGCTGCCCCGGTATCTTTCCGGGTATCGCATCATCGACTGCGAAGACGAACACGGCGATATCCTCGCTCCCGATCATATCATGCAGCAGCTTGCGGTGTGTGTCTGAGAGCTGATTTTATAAAATGCCGAAACTAAAGAAGCGATCTGCGACCCGGCTCGTCGATCCGTGACACACTCCGCATCCCGGTTTGATCCGGGTTTTGTCGTCATGAAATGCGGGATGTACTGATAGAAAATACCGAAAAATTCTGATCGTACAGCGCGCCTTTCCCGAGTACACCGAATATCATAATTTTTCTGAATAAAAAGGGCTTTTCTCACCCTTTGCATCAGGCATTTCGACTCCAAAATCCTCTGCGATGCGACCGGTGCGTATCCGCCCCATACCGGGACGTGGGCTCGATATGCCGGGGTTTTTTTGAAAAAAACTTTTGACATGGGGATACTTCTTTATACAATACCCGAGCCTTTTTCTTTGCATATCGTTTTTCAGACAAAGGTTTTTCCCGCTCGAAAGCGAACCACCAAAGTTTTCTTTGACAGGCGCTCTCGATGCTTCTTTGTATCGTACACCTCTTTTCGCCGGATGGCTGGACTCATCGCAAAAAAACTCGACATGACCCGCATCGTCGCCGATAAGGCGATGATCCCCGTCACGCTGGTGCGCATTCCCCAGACGACGGTCGCACAGATAAAGACAATCGAAGTCGACGGCTATGAATCCGTCGTGCTCAAAGTGCATGATACGGATACGCCCTACCTCCGAGAGGTGCCGATGTCCGACAGCTTTCGCGAGTTTTCGGTCGGGGATGTCGTATCGCTCGATGTCCTCGACGGCGTCGAGTCGGCGCGAGTCGTCGGCACGTCAA
>JANQGT010000047.1 GCA_028277205.1 Candidatus Altimarinota bacterium | reverse complement strand
AAATATTTGATATGGAGAGTACCGCGCTCACGATAAACCATGAGAGCGGCACGAGGATGATACCACCCACGAATCGGGGCAGCATCGTCTTTAGCTGGTAGCTCTCGCTGCCAAAAATATTCATAAACGCCATCACGACCAGCATGATCGCAAAGACGATATAGACGATATTTGAGACTAGGATCCAGAGATTGTAGAGGATGCTGCGCATGCTGAATACGTCTCCATATGTCCAGTCCGGAGAGAGCAGCCAGCTGCAGATCATGAGGATCGGATTCGCGAGCATAAAGAGCATTTTCACGAGTCCATTGACCGCGCCGAGCACTGTGAGCGCAGGATCGACACCATCCGCAGGCACGGTATCGGGATTGGCATGCGCCGTCTGAATACCGGGCAGTCCGGTATCATCCGCGCTCATACCGGGCAAAAACAGTGAAATACCGGACACAAGTAGACCGGCAATCAAGAAGAGCGAGCATCCTCGCAGGAGATGGCGGAGTATCGCGGACATTGTGGAGAGAGTATCGTAAAGTGCGAATTGCCACCATTTCATCATACTTTTCTCGTTTTTGCAAAAATCGCCCCGAGACGGGATGATGATTTCTGTATGGTGGTGGGGATTGGTGAATACTACTGATTCGCTTTGTACTCCGCCTCGGTCTGGATGAGCTCCAGCTGCGACAAAATGTCCGTCCCGGAGTCCGGCAGCACGACCGTCGCACGTTTGACGAGCGCTGTTTTATTGTTTATCAGAGCGTCGAGGAGGACTTTGTTGTACTCATTGAGCGTACCATACGTCACGATAAATCGGGAGAGAAACACGAGATACGTCCGTGCAAACGTATTTTTTTCGCGCTCCTCGAGAAAGGTATCGATGATCTCCTCGGTGCGATCATAATCGAGGCTGGAGTAGGCATCTTCGAGTTCGGCTTTGAGCGTAGCGATAGTCGACTCCGATGCGCTCACGATATCCTGCAGCTCCTGCGCCTGCACCGAGAGCGTATCGATGCGATCTATCACCTGCGCATACCGGTGCTCCAGCTGATCCGTGAAGCTCTCGAGCATCGCCTCGCGGTCGTACGCCTCGTCCAGGAGTCGCACGACGTCCGTCTGCAGGAGGCTGTAGTACGCCTGGATAGCCACCATGTGCGATGAGACCAGCTGGTCGCGAGCAGTCTCCCGATCAGCGAGGATGAGACTCACAGGGACGACTTCGTCGGCGAGAGCGAGGGGCGTCTCGGAGACGAGGACATTTCGAGTGCCGACATTCATGGAGAGCGCGACGCCCGTAGAGCCCAGATAGTCCGATCCTGCACGGGCAAATCGCGTCGCATTTTCCTCTGCATCGGCGGTATCGCCACCATCCGAAGAAACGGCGAGCACCAGCAGATTGATGAAAAACGAAAGAACGAGACTCAGGATGAGGATCTTTTTTATGAAGTCGCGGATCTGGGGTTTGAGCGCCATACTCGTGGATTACAGGGCTATTTGTCCCGAGTATAGCAGATGTCGCCCGGTTTTTCAAAAAATAGTCCGGGTCGGGACGAGCAACCACTCTGCTTTGAAAAAGGAAACACCTTATTGAGAAAGCATGCAAAGAAAGAGGCGACTTCCTCTACTCATCATTCGCAATAGCATGATCCGCCCGATCTCTCATGACTGTGACAATCGCGAGCGAGCGCTCCGGTATCGTGATGCCGAGTTCGGCGAGTGCAGGATTGCGCGTAAATAGCAAGCGGATATCACTGAGGATATCCTCACAATATTGCACGAAAGCAATGATATCCGACTCTAAAATAATAGCAGAGTGCACCCTCATCAATTGCTGACTGATCTTCTCGAGTTGAGAATCATCTCCCACACCGTCGTATGTCTCCACGAGCATGAGCAGCGTATTGATCGATTGCGTCCATACTCAGCGATCCGTAGAGGAAAATATCGTATTTATCGTCTCCTGCAGCTTTTGGGCACGCTGCCCAGGAGCAAGCCCCTGCAAATGTCCTCTCAGAATATGGGAATCCATGCCTGAAAGTCAGGACGCTCATCTCGGACCAGCACCATGACTAAACGCTTGATCTCGTAAATCCATACATATACTCTAGGCAATAATACCCATCAATGATGCTCAGAAGCACATAAAAAATCAATCGCAAACTTCGGATTTTCCCGATTTTTTCGTGTCGGAAAATACCTCTAATTCTCACTGAGATATTCGTACGCTGCACGCCTGACGAGGTCGATCTGATAGCGGACGGAGGGCGAAAGATAGCGGTCTTTCAGAGCGTCGGCGCGCTCGATGATCGTCTTTAGACGGTCGAGAGTCGCGTCTTTTCCGAGTGTGTCCTCCAGATCGGCGATGGCAGCATTGACGGATTTTACGACGTCCACACGATACTGCGCGAAAGCAGTATATGCCTCATTTTCGCGGATGGCGCGATCCAGGACCGAAAGACGAGCGGCATACTGCAGCTGCTGGGCGCGCCGCTGCACGCGACTATTTCCCTCCTGGGCGACGGTATGGGTACGCTCGATGAAATCGGCGAGGATGCGCTCGGCGTACTCGACCGAGTGTCCCGTCTGCAGTTCTTTATCAAAGAGGTCTTTTTCAAGCTCGAGGATGGCGATGTAGCTCTCGTTTTGGCGCTTTTCGAGCTCGTTTTTCTCGTTTTTCGTTTCGACTTGTTCTGCGATCAGGGATTGCTCTTCGGCGATATTTTCGAGGTATGTCTGAAACTCTGCCTCATACTCGTCTCGTTTTGTGCGGTACGCATTTGAGAGCTGGGTCGAAAGATCTGTGGAGAGTCCGAGCGCCGACTCGTTTTCGTACCGGGCTTTGAGCGCGTCGAGCTCGTCGATGCGATCACTGATGTCCGACCAGAGTGTCTGGATCTCGCTAAAAAGCTCGTCCGCATCCTCGAAAACCCGGTCATACCGGATCGTCCCCGACTCGTCGTAGATCCGCTCGCGCAGCTCTGGCTCTGACTCTACGATGTTTTTCGCGGCGAGATAGGACAAAAGCAAATCCTCATCATCATGAAACGACGTCTCCAGATACGACTCGAATCGATCCAGCAAAAGGTCGCGATACACGCGGATATCCTGCTCGCGCTCGCGCAGGCGCGAGTAGCTCATGGCGCGCTCGACCGCTTCGTCGAGGCTCTGATCCATCCGATCGATGAGCGTTGCCTTTTGCTCGGAGAGGAGCGTGACGTTGTTTTGCAGACGATCGAGGACCGTCTCCTCCGTGTCGGTGATGGATGATTTTAGTGCGGTCAGGCGCTCCTCCATGCTGTCGTAGCGACGCTCCATATCGGCGATGACCGTCAGAAAATCCCGGTTTTCCCCGATGCGATCCCGGACTCGCTCCACCTCTCCATCCAGCTGAGATAAGAAATCCGAGAGAAATGTATCGAGTGTCTGCTGGCTCTCACTGCGAAATGTTTCAAGATCGCTTTGCGCCTCGGTGATGGTCTGCTCGTATACGCTGCGCTCGGCGTCCGTCACGCTGCTCGCGCCGAGTGTGATATCTGTCTTGAGCTCGGAGAGCATCTCTTTCGTCTCGGCGATATCGTCAAACATCGTATCCGAAAGCTCGCGATACTGCGCGGTGACCTCCTGACGGAAGGTCGTACCGAGAAGTTTTTTCGCCCCGAGAAGAATGTCGACATGATCGGGATTTACGCCTTCGTCGGCGAGTGCCGTGGCGTAGCGATCGGACAGAGCCGTCGCATGATCCAGCAGCATCGCCTCGCGATCAGATCGGACGGTCTCGATCTCGGCGAGAAGCTCGTCAATCTGGTCAAGAAGCTCCGAACGATTGTCAGCGAAAACCGGTATCGAAACCAAAAATGCGGCAATGACGGCGAAAATCGCGGACGTAAGGCGGGAGAGTCGCATGTGGTATAATGTGTGAAAACAGATCTTGTCCGGGATTATATGCGAATTATCGGGAATTTCAAATAGAAGCATTGTGAGATTGTTTCGTTCGAGGTTATGGATCTTTTGATACGTCCCGACGAAAACAAAACATCCGTCAGACTATTTTTGACCATAGCATTGATCAATCCTGAAAGCATCTTCGCAATATCCAAATAAGTCGAAATACAAATCCCGAAACCGTTCCTTGGTGATTGTATTTTCGAGTCTTAGAATTCTCAAAATTGTAACGCATTCGTTTTTCGAGCCTTTTGAAATGGCGTAGAAATTTTTCTTGTCCTGTTTGAGCATTTTCCAGCTCCTTCGGCGATATTGGGGACGATACTGAGAGCCGCACGTTTGAGTTGATCTTTGAGGTTTTTGTCAATTCCGGGACTTGCAACGACTTTGAGAGTTTTTCCGTAAAATTCTTCGGATTTTTTGTAGACCGAAAATTGCTCAAAGTCGAACATGATTTTTAGAATTGAGGTGAAGAATGAGAATTAAGGAAAATTTGCTTTTTATTTCCCCAATGCTTCTTCCTGATCTCAATTCTCAATTCTCAATTCTTCACCTTATTTTGCAAAGAAAAATTTTGGTCGGGGTGACTGGACTCGAACCAGCGACCACACGCACCCCATGCGTGTATTCTAGCCAACTGAACTACACCCCGATAGTGCGGCGATTGTAGGGGAAAAATATGAAAAAGCAATCTTTGTGTAGTGATCGCAGCGCGTGCCGGTATCGATATATGACGCCGGTATTTTTTCTTGCATTATCATAAATTCCGGGTATATTCGGGCGCGTATCGGTAAAATTATCGTATCACAAAGGCGTATGTCGTCCGTCATTCTTCGCAAGCATCGTCGCTGAAAGATCTCCATCTCGGAGGGAAGTATCGGCGCGTGCGAAGAAATTTGGATATCCTAAATCCACAATTCAATCTCGCATCCGTATACAGCCTTCCGAAATGTCTCGGGAGGCTTTTTATAGTATCATGTCCATTTCATCCATGAGCTCGTCATTCCTCATGCTCGGCAAGCATCGCCATCACGAGTCACCCATTTCGGGGGTTGACGGTGTTTGGTATGCAGTATCTGGCGGATAGTCGCCTCTCTCATCCCGTACCGTACGCCGCAAGCCTCCGAAATCCCGGAGGCTTGTTCTGCTTTCTTATCCTTTTTTCATATGGGGCTCACAGTAGAGCGGGAGGACGCCATGACTCCTCGGGAGTTTTCGGCGCTCCGGCAGGGGGGTGAATTCATCCCCGCGACTCCCCACCTCGGAAATCTCACGCGTGCCGAGCTCGCCGCATCGGTACTACTCGGGGTGGAGACGATCCTCGTGGCGGTAAACCAAAACATACGAGACGTTATTTGGCGTCCAGAGTACATTGACGCACAGGGAAAGTCCTTCAATATCGCTGAGAATGCTGACAGTCCCCGGCTCACACCGTATCTGCGGGGAAACGGCATACCGGCACCATTTACCGGTATCGCGAAACATCCCGGAACGCTCCACCTGCGAAGTGCGTGCAAGGCTGTGGGAAATAGCACTATACGTACGACCGTCCAGTACGAACAGGAGCATGCGGATCTGCAGCACGAATTTCTCTCGGCACTCATCGCGGCAGGATACAGTCCACTCGATCGAGAGACGGACAAAGCCGGTCTCGTATCCAGACGCATAGAGGAAAATACCGGGAGCTGCATCAGGCGATATCAGGCAGGCGTCGAGCAAAAAGTCCGCGCCATCCTCGATGACGAGCCACTTTGAGAGCCAGTACTTTTGCTCAAAAATTCGATTTCGATTCTCTTTGATTGCTTCGTCTCTGTCATTCGACAGATCCAGACCGGAGCGCTTTCGGGAGGATCGCAAACCGCCCAAGCGTATGCCGTATCGGGACCGACGATGATCCAGTATGCCCGTGCAAAACCCTTTGTCCGGGAGCTGTCGGAAATGTGGACGGCGCTCCGGGAGCAGTTTGATTTTCTGCCGGAGTCGGTGGAATACCGGATGATCCCCGGGGCGGGAGCATTTGCCTGGACACCTGTCTCCTCCGAGCCAGAGCGGACCCAGATCATGAGAGAGCTCGCAAATATCGTATATGAGGACAACAATACCGGAAACTCTATCCGACACACGAAATCACGCGGCGATGATGTCGAAGCGACATCCCTCATCGAAAATAGAAAAGCCTGCAGGACCCGCATGAAAACACTCCTCGCAGACTATCGTGCACTTGGTGCACCCCCGCCGTTCACCCAGTACGATATGCTCGCGACGTCGGTACGTCCGGTACTTGTCAGCGAATCATTGCTCGATGTTCCCTTTACGCGGATCGAGCAGCTCTTCAGAGTGAAATAGTCGTTTTCTTCGCATTTCTCTCATACCCGTTTCATTATACTACTCACTATTTCATCGCTATGACTCCCATACTCACAGACCTCGTCGCCTATCAGGCGCTTTCAGCAGAGCAAAAAATCATCACGCATCTCGCGTATCCGGCAGTACTCGATGTCCCCCGTGATTTCGTGGACGAGCCTGTAGTCACACTCGCAGAGTATGCCCCCGAGGGAATCTTTCTCTTCTGGGAAGAGATACGAAACACCCTGCTACGTGCATCGGTCGCAGATCGTTTGATCGAGGCGGCTACAAATCTGCAAACTCACTGATTGTTTTTCAAAATCTACGAGACCTATCGCACACCGACACAGCAGCGTCGCGAATTTGCGGAGGTGCGCGAAGAAATTCGTGCCGCACATCCCGAGCTCGACGAGGCGCAGCTCTACGATCGCACCAGTCAATTTTCCGCTGATCCCGACACACTGCCTCCGCACTGCACGGGTGCGGCGATCGATCTCACGATCGCGGATAAAAATGGCATCGAGCTCGACATGGGCACACCACTGAATAGTATCGATGCAGCATCGTCGCATGCTGCAAAGCTTCCATCTCCTGCTTGTGAAAATCGTGCATTACTCCTCTCTCTCATGCTCGATGCTGGATTTGCTCCGCATGCCATGGAGTGGTGGCACTATTCGTATGGTGATATACGCTGGGCATCGTATCAGAATGCGAGCGTGCTGTACGATATCGTGGAGGGGTAGTATGTTCGCTAAATCACCACCAAATACAGCTCTTTCCAAGCCGGATTTTGATACAGTATTCTGATGGCGTCCCCGGGAGGAATCGAACCTCCGTCTAGACCTTAGGAGGGTCTCGTTCTATCCACTAAACTACAGGGACGAATGCGCCAGAGTGTACGAAAAAATCCCAAATTGGCAAAACAATCCCTCCACGCAGGAGGGATTGTTGTATTTCCGCTACTCTAATCAAAATCTGTCTCATCCTCAATAATCGCGAATTCCTGAGTTTGTCCAGTATCTTTCGTGCGATATCGAAGTATATACTTGTGGATACTTCAGCGCGTACCAAGATATATTAGCGGACTTGCAGAGCTTGCATGAAACTCGATAGAGGCAAGTCGCTCTACGGATATGCGATACCGGATAGCTCCTCGCTCCGACGCCGGATAAAAAACCAAAACTCCGTTTTTCACATAGATTGAGCTGAAGCCCAGCTCGTCAATATGTGAGAGAACCTCGCGTACCGACGGCTCGATATCGTACGACTCCAGCGGATTTTCTCATATCTTACGCTCGTTGCCTTGTGTCTCGAAGGGCGAACCCGTTTCGTGACGAGACGATCTTCGTGCTTTCATATGCGAGAATTTACGAGTACGAAAAGGTAAGACCTTTGATTTTCGTGCATAGTATCGTAACTCCTGATTTGTGCAAATTTCTATACCTCCGGCATCGTCCGCTCCTCCATCTGCAGACGAAAAATAATATCGTCCGGCAGCTCCAGAAAATTTGAGATCATGCGGCGCATCTCGCGCTCCAGATCGTGGCGAGTATAGCGCAGCGTATTGTCCACTTCGCTCGGAGACACTCCCAGTAGTCGGGCATCGAGGCGATCGCGGACAGCCTCGAGCTCGCCCGAGAGCGTGCGCCAGGCACTACTGTTTTTCAGCTCCTGCAGGCTCGCGGCGAGTGCGCGATTTTTTGGTTCGTTTGGTGTGTGTGCGGTCATAGGGTGTGAGACAGAGAGAAATATCATAGCTGGGGCATCGCTCGGCGAGCAGGCGCTCGAGCATGGTCGCGTCCACTCAGAGCTCTTGTAGACGTGGGGCGGGACCGACGCGCTTTGCATAGAGGGCGTCCCGATCCGAGAGCTCGTCCGGCGACAGCCCGTAAAATTCACAGACGATCTCCTCGACCGTGCGCTCTCCGCAGAGACGGGCGATGACAGCGCGCGTGGCATCGTTTTGGGCGCGGATGGTATTGAATATGTTAGTCTGCATACTCGGGTAAAAAGGATCGTAAATACGAAATCAAATGTTCCCACGTCTCACGGGATTGCTCCTCCGAAAGTAGGGCGATTTTATGAGACTCGATGGTTTTTCTCAGCGCTTCGCGGCGCTCCGGAGAGCACTCGCGATCGGCGATATCGCGTTCGCAGAGGGCGATGAATCGCGGGTACAAAAAGAGATTGACGAGCGTATTGATATATCCGCGCTCTTTTTCGCGGATGATCTCCCGGAGGATATCCGGATTGAGACACGGAAATTCGTGTGTGATCGGGGTAGTAGTACTCATGGTGAATGTGGATAAGAAACAAAGACGAATGAATAGCAAGAACAGCGATCTGGATCCGACGGGACAGCGTCCGCGTTATTCGACGGGGTTTTGCAGATCCTGCAGAGAAATCGGCTCGTATCTGACGCTTTGGTATTTTGGAATACGGGAAAGCGCCTCGAGTCGAGTCTCGGGCTCGAGCGAAGAATCCCCACCCTGCTCCGTCAAGATCTCGCGGAGTCTCGCCACCGCATGGACTTTTGCGATGGTGTCGGGCGCGTGCTCGATGATAGAGAGGATGCCGGGGATATCGCGTCCTACCAGATCCTCGTCGAGATCATTCGGATAGCGGTCGCGCGAGAGCATTTTCGAGAGTATCTCGGCATACGCCTCATCTGATGAGAGCGGGACCAGCGCATACGCCTCCGATCGCGAAAATCCATCCAGACGACAGGCTTTCCTGAGGGCATGCCGTCTCGCCATATCGGTCGTCGTAGCACTAGAGAGCAGCAGCGGCAGTCGCTCCAGAAATCGATCTCGCCGACGCTCGTCCGCCTGTGTGCGCGTCCGTCGACTCTCTATGGTGATGTCCGGCTCCTCCGGGACGACGATATCCGCATGCGAGAGCGCTACGAGCCGCGAGGAAAATCCGCTGTCCAGCCGTACTGATTTCGTATCGTTTTCAGAGAAATAGCGCCGATACGACCGGTACCACTCCCGCCAAAATTCGCGCTCGCCCCATCCGGCGATTTCGATATTGAGTCCTAGGCGGACATTCGCATTTTCCTGCAGCTGCAATGCCTCGCCATACGTCGTGTCGCGATCACCCTGCATACCGAGCGTGCGATGGTCGATACCGGTCTCTGTCTGGATGCGCCGGGCGATCTCCTGCGAGACGAGGTAGGAGTCCTCGGCGATGCGCTGACGCGGGACGGGATAGATCGCCTGAGAGATCGGCACACCGAGCGAGCTGTCGAATGCGATCCACTTCGTGGCGACGGTCGAGGTAGTGAGATCCGATTTATTGAGCGCACGGTGGTCGTAGAGATTGTACTGCCCAAATGTCGCAAATTTCGCGTCTATGAGGCGCAAATTCATGAGCACCGAGTTTGCCCGCTGTTTGTCCTCCACCAAATCGGCGAGCGACACACCGTACGGATCGCCCCGCAGCGGAGAAAAATACGAGACATTTACCAGCTCTTCCGTATCGCCGTATTCATCCGGCGAGAGCTCTACGAGCCGCAGCAGTTTCGACATGCTGGCATCCACGGTGAGCGCATAGTGTTTTCCGTCCAGTGTCGTGTAGCCGTGATACACCCCTACGAATCCGTCACTGCGGGTATCCGCATCCACGAGCGAATGTCGTGATCGTGCCTGCCTCGTCGCATCGTACTCGCGCGATGCGCTCGTATGTCATAGAGACGCCACCGCCTCGGGATCGTACCCGCGCGCCTCGGTCATTTCCGAGATCGGCATCTCCTCCTCGAAATAGTGAAATCGAAAGGGGTCGATATGATTTCCGCGCGGATCCGGGATCCATGACAGTGGATCTTTCACCGTCCAGCGGGGTACCTGCGTTTGTTCGTCCCAGCCCGTTTTTACGCGGATGCCGACTCCGAAAAAAAGGCGATCCCAGTCCTTTTGATAGTTTAGCTGGCGCAGTCGCATGACATCAGCATCATGTCGGGCGAGCGCTTCCAGCATTTCAGCGCGCACATTATCGGCGTCGCGCCGCAGCGAAAATCGCACGGTCGTCTCATCGGCGGAGAGTACCGCCAGATACAGCTGCATCGAGGCGTAGATCGTATTGTCCGAGACTTTGTCCCGGTCTTTTCCCGCATCGACATACAGTCGCAGTCGCTCGCGAAAGAGCGCACGTTTGTCGCGGATACTGTCGAGTCCGGTACGGATCTGCGTACGGACCTGATCCAGTAGAGCGTGGGTGTCCATGGCAATGAATCGTAAAGTGATAGTGCCATGACGCTAAAAAAACTGTCCGACCCGCAAAGTATTTTTCGCACTTTTTTTGTCAGTATGAAATATTTGCACTGAGCGTTTGGTTTTTCGATCTGGGAGGGGGGACTATAGGGGGGTGGGATATCCGGTTTTGAAGAAGAGTGAGGAAAGAGAAAAAGAAAGAAAAATGATGATGAAGAGAAAAGCAATGATACAGAAAGCATCAAAGTGAATCCCAAAAAAACAAACACCAAAAGCAGCAAAGCATACTCATGAAAGCTCTTCACACAGTGTTTTTTTCTTTGTGCTCGTTATGAATTGGAGTTTGTGACTTGCATTCGTTGTTACATTTTTTCTATCGATACGACATCACGAGTCATGATGGTACGACATATTTATACTATCGAAAGATACAAATAGGACGCTCCAATAGCCGCGCTTGTCTGTATTTACAGACTTTTTATATATCGGATACGCGGATCTGCCCTCATGTTCGTGTCGTTTTTTGAAAATATTTTCTCACGAGAAATCGGGCAAATATGCACATCTCGATAAGCGATGCAGCTATCAAGAGCCAAAAAACTCACGTGGATATCGCAGGCAAAAACGGACTCAGCCATGCGGGCGGCGAAGCGTCCGCACTCACGAAGCCGATCGCAAATGTCAGTCCCATCGAGAGGATCGGCGGCATGATAAATGCAGGAAGATCCAAACCGATAACAGACTCCATCACAAATCAGACGGTAAAAATACACCCATTCCACACGAGAAAAAATTTCCCGATCCACTGGATGACCCGCATACCACTCGTGAATATTCCCCGGATTTTCCAGATATACTCGATGATAGTGCCGATGCAGACGATCAGGACAAGTGTAAAAAATATCGGCAATACAAAAAACACAGCCAAAAAGGACAGCGCCGCGAATATCATGAAGAGTCCCGTATGATCCTGCGAAAACGCCATCGGAAAGAACGTAGCCCATACCGCCGCGAAGCATGCAGCGAATACGAGTACGGACGTACGGACGACCGATACTACTGCAAAGAGTGACATGAGACGAAGATGAAAAAGACGTATCGGGATGATACGCCGTTTTTGTCTGATGGCAATGATCCTCTACAAAAGAGTCGGACACTCTACGCACACAGACTCGGACACTGCTCGTGGACTGCCTCGATTCACCGCAAGACCTCGTCCGAGAGTACGACATCCATCCCCACTCCCACATTCCCTCTCGCAAAAACCACCCATAGGTAACACGACAATCCCGGCATGAGAGCGTACGATATCGCTATTCGAGCACGAGCGTCTTTCACGTGGATTATAGATCTCTTTGTATCTCGCATTATGCAGAGGCGCTCGCGCGCTCTTCATTGCTGGGCACTCATGACATTGTCATGACGCTCATAACGATATCTCCTGTTGACCGCCGTTTATCTGCTAATCTCGTCGCCCCAACGACAGACAACAGAAAGCTTCGGAATACTTTCCCGACCGCTTCGAAAGCAAGTTCTCGGGCTTCCTCTGCATCGCCTAATCGACAATAGCTTCACACATCCAGCGATACTTGCGTGCACTCGTACGCTCCAGTCGATACTGGGGGACTGAAATCCATCCTATACTCCACTCCGAATCGGGAATCATGCACTACCAGACTGAATATTCGGGCATTCGCATCGGGCATCTCGATGTGCACCCACGATTCGGATGCTATGAAATGCCAGCCGGCATCGGGCTCTCTTTCTTCCCAGGATACGCCACGCGTACCCATTTTTACAAAACTATATGTCCGCGATGAGACAGCACGTCAATCATGTCAATCACCCGAAAAAAGACGGAGTATGTCACCGATAAACTGAGTCGCGAGTGTGTGGATGACTCTCTCGGAAAAGTCTTCTAGAGGATAGGAGGGATCGAGGGGGTCAGGTATAGCTTCTCGAAAATTCAGACTCATAGTGTAAATTGTATCAATAATGATAGGAAAAGATTCTCAAAGAGGTGTGCAGTGCTCTCCTAGAGGACAAAAAACAGAGTCTGAAAATCGTCCGAGTAAAGAGCAAACTCTCTATCAGACAATACGATTTCTTTTTGAAAATGCAAATTTTTTGTAAAACTCTGAAAGAGATCGGGGATGATATTGCATGGTGGGCCGGGCTGGATTCGAACCAGCGAAGGTGAAGACCAACGGATTTACAGTCCGCCCCATTTGACCGCTCTGGAACCGACCCATGCGTGGAGCCACTTGTCGGGCTCGAACCGACGACCTACGGTTTACAAGACCGTCGCTCTACCGACTGAGCTAAAGTGGCAAAAAGTGCGGACATTGTATAAATGCGTGTCATTTTGTCAAAGTAGATTTCACATTCCGCATGGTCGCTCGGGGGCGATCGTCCGATGGAAATCGCACTGTGCATTTTGCCTTGCCACCCGCTGAAATATACGCTATTCTGGAGAGGTATTTTTCACTGTATCCCATGGCAAATACCGATACCGATACCACGCCGTCGCTCGGATTTTTCGAGCGCGCACTCCGCGAGTCCGCCGCGTCGACAGACGCCGTTTCCACCCCTGATAGTGAGATCCGAGTATGAAGTCCGAATACAAAATCCGAACACAAAAATGCCGAGTCCGATGCGAGTATTGGCGGATTTTTCGACATAGTACATCAGTGAGACGAGCCGACTTTTGCACCGACAGTTTGAGAGGAGCAGACGCCCGAGACCTCCAGATCCGCAGATGAAATATCCGAGCCCGAGCATGAGACGAGTCAGTTTACCGCATCGTCATTTTTCGCGTCCGCTATGGCAGAGTCATCGTCCGAATCCGCCAGTGCCGAGGCGCTGATATCCGAGACAGCTTCTGAGTCAGCACAGTCAGACGATCCCCTGCGCTTCGTCTCTGGTCGTACATCCGATGCTCCCGGTACACTCACCGAAAATACCGAG
>JANQGT010000027.1 GCA_028277205.1 Candidatus Altimarinota bacterium | reverse complement strand
GCTTCCGATGATGACAGCGGATTCGTCCTTCGGGACTTCGGACAGTCGCTCGTAAAACGGCAGGTGTCCCCATCGCGTCTCGATGCCGTTTTTCAGACTTTCGACGTCTTCCGGGAGGAGCGTCGTTTTGGCATTTCAAAAATTGTCGATGTGAAATATCGACGGCGGGAGTGCCGGCATCGTCGAGAGATCAAACGACTTTGCGGCGACGTCGATCCCGTCCCAGAGCCATTTTGCGACGCGCGGCTGAAATTCGTAGCTGCGAAACTGTGTGCGTACGATACGCTCGCACTCATCCGCGTCCGGACGGACTGCGTCCGGCAGACTGGCGAGCACCGTGCGAATATCAAATACGCTCATCTCCTCGACAATGCCGAGTCGATGCGCGAGCGAGAGTGTATAGCCTCCGATCGTCGAGACTACGAGCACATTTTTGTACCGAAAGTATCCGAACGGATTGCCGTTTGGCATGCCAGGTGTTTTCTCTCCGCGCGGCGCAGCATTGACCAGGATGACTCCCTCGCGATCCTCATACGCATCGATCATATCCACGAGCCATCCTGCAGCGATGATACTCGCACTCGTCTGCAGTGGGTATTCCGAGACTCGCACCATTTGCACCGAGCCGGAAAAGAGTGACGCAGTACGCGCCGCAAGTCTTCCGACGGCATTTTCATCGGTACAGTCCTGGATGATGGTCGTGTGCATGAGAAAAAAGCAAAAAGAAGAAATAACACGAAAAAAGAGCTCGACTGTATACCCCTCCAAAGGCATACAGCCAAATCGCGCCTATGATAAGAGACTCATTCAAAAACGCAAATGTATTTATAAAAGTGGCGTTGATTTTCCGATAGGGATGCGTATAGTCGGAGTATTATCCACTATCGATCGTCCATGGAATTTTCAAAACACTATCGTCCGTCCGAGACTGAAGCCGAGATCATCAAACGTTGGGAAGAGACGGATGCTTTTTCGCCGCAGCCGAGCCGCACCGGAAAGACGTTTTACATTCCCATTCCACCGCCAAACGTCACGGGAAATCTGCATATGGGACATGCGGTATTTTTGACGCTGCAGGATATCATGATCCGCTATCACCGAATGCGCGGAGACGAGACGATCTGGGTGCCCGGGACCGATCATGCCGCCATCGCGGCGCAGGCGGTCGTAGAGCGAAAACTCGAGGCGGAGGGAAAGAGTCGGCGCGAAATGGGACGCGAACAATTTATGCGGGAAATGTGGTGATGGATGGATACCTACCGCGCCAATATTACCGAGCAGATCAAAAAAATGGGGGCGAGTGTCGACTGGTCGCGCGAGCGATTCACACTGGATGAATGACTCTCGAAAATTGTGGAGGAGACGTTTATTTCACTCTACAATGATGGGCTCATCTATCGCGGCGACTATATGGTAAACTACTCCCCCGCCCTCGAGAGCGTCGTCTCCGACATCGAGGTCGAGTATCAGGAGGAGGAGGGAAAACTCTACTACATCACCTACTTTGTATCAGGATCGGATCGCGAGCTCACCGTGGCGACGACGCGACCCGAGACACTGCTTGGGGATCAGGCGGTCGCCGTACATCCGCAGGATCGCGAGATGAAAAAGCTCATCGGAAAATCCGTCATCGTCCCCATCGTCAATCGGGAGATCCCCATCATCGCGGATGAGATGGTCGATCGAGAATTTGGGACCGGCGCAGTAAAAATCACACCGGCGCACGACCCCGCGGATTTCGAGGCGGCACGACGACACGGACTGCCGACAGACTACGCCGTCATCGACAAAAACGGCGTGATGAACGACAATGCCGGACTCTTCGTCGGGCAGGATGCCCTCACCGCCAGAGAAAATATCGTCGAGCTCCTGCGCGCGAAATGAAACCTGGAAAAGATCGAGCCGCACACGCAGCGGGTCGGCTACTGTTCGCGCGGCAAATGTCGCATCGAGACCATCGTTTCTACGCAGTGGTTCGTACGAGCCGGTGAGCTCGCAAAGCGCGTGATCGAGGGATACGAGACGAAAGAATTTGTCATCATCCCCGACCGATTCAACAAAACCTTTGAAGACTGGATCTACAATCTGCGCGACTGGTGCATCTCCCGTCAGCTCTGGTGGGGACACCGTATCCCCGCGTACTACCATGTCGAGACGGGAGAGCTGCTCGGTGTCACGACCGACCCGAGCGAGCTGTATGCACAGTACTGACAGGAAAATATCCGCCAAGACGATGATACGCTCGATACATGGTATTCGTCCGCCATGTGGCCGTTTGGAGTGCTCGACTGGGATTTTGAAAATCCGAGCGAGCTGTATCAGAAATTTTATCCCGCGCAGGTGCTGGAGACCGGGTACGATATTCTCTTTTTCTGGGTGATACGGATGCTTTTGATGGGCTACCATTTTACTGGACAAACCCCCTTTGAGACGGTCTATCTGCACGGTATGCTCACGGATGAAAGGGGACGAAAAATGAGCAAATCATGGGGAAACGTCCTCGATCCGCTGGAGATCATCGAGGCGCACTCCGCGGACAGCGTACGTTTGACAGTCTCCATCGGATCGACACCCGGAAACAATATTCCCGTCTCCATGCAGACCGTCGAGGCAAATACTCTGTTTTTGAATAAACTCTGGAACATCGCCAGATTTGTCCACTCGATGACGGAGGATGATACGCGGACGTATGCAGAGCTTGCGACAGAAATCCAAAACCGCGGGAGCGAGCTCCTGGAACACGAGCGATGGATCCTGTCTCGGGTGCGATACATGACGGATAGCGTGACGCGACACCTGGATGCGTTCGAGTTTTCGGAGGGCGGTGATACGGTGATGCATTTCGTACGCGACGAGTACGCAGATTTTTTCGTGGAGGAGTGCAAAATCGTACGGGAGCATTCAGTGCTCGGTGGAGTGGTACTGCGATTCGTACTGCTCACAGTCCTGCGACTCCTCCACCCATTTATCCCGTTTATCAGCGAAAAAATTCATTCACACGTCTCGCCGGGCGATGGACTGCTTGCGACGGCGCTTTGGGCGTCAGTACCATTCGAGCGTGACGAGTCGCTGGAGGCGCGATTTCAGACGCTCGAGCGCTTTATCCGCAGCGTACGAAACTATCGCGCCGAGATGCGCGTAAAGCCGACCGAGACGATCGGCGTGATCGTACGCGCAAACAAGCAGACCCGCGAGCTCGTCGAGACGAATCGCGATATTCTCTCTGGCATGATGCGATTCGGGACGCTCGATTTCACCGAGACGAGTCCCGATGAAAATGAGTACGCCTATCTGGTGGTGGACGACATGGAGATTTTTATCTACGCGGCAGAGCATCGCAGTCAGGGCATCGCCGAAGCGGAGCGACTGTCCGCGCTCATCGAGGACAAACAATCCTATATCAAAACCCTCGACGAAAAACTCCTCAATCCGAATTTTACGAAAAATGCGCCCGAGTCCGTCGTACGTGCCGAGATGGAGAAAAAGCGGCAGGCGGAGGAGCAGCTGCAAAAGCTGCGGGAGAAGTATGAAAAGCTTGTGTAGCTTCTTATCGGTAGATTATGGGAGGTGATCAGAAATATCTACTGATCCCCGGAGATCGTCGTCCCCTGAAAAAATCGCATTTGCCAGATGTTGTTTCGTTTTTGCCAGATAGAGCTGCAGAGCATGCGCGAGTGCTCGCCGGTCGAGAGCGTCATGCGCTCGACCTGATAGGTGGCGAGAATGACCCCGTCCGCGAGCAGAGTCTCCTGAAATTCCGATGTGTCAAATCGTTCTTCGGGGCACTTTGGCAGCGCCTCGATGATGTCTTTTTTTGTGTGAATGGCGCCCTTTCTCGTAAATTCGAAGAAATCATCCGCGAGGAGCGCATCCAGTCGTTTGGGATTTTTTCGTGTTTCAGAGGCGAGGAGCTCCAGCTCTAGGTGTTTGATAGTTTCCATGAAAAACGAACGCTACGAAATAATCGCTCGCATGGTACTCATTTTTCACACTCCCGCAAATGAACTACAAAAGATTACCGATTCACGTCCACTACCCTGCTGCTCGCGCCTCCACCCGTTTTTTTACGATCATCGTATTGACGATGTTGCCGCGTTCCAGCTCTCAGAGCTTCATCCGGATAAATTTGATTGTTTCTTTCACATCGGGGATGATGCGATGTTCGAGCGCGTTCACGCGGCGCCGCGTCTTTTCGATCTCTGATGACATGAGCTCCGCGCGCTTTTCGAGGGCTGCGAGCTCTACGAGCTTTGGGGCGAGTTTTTGCAGCTTTTCAAATGCGATGTCGAGTATCCCATTCGTCGAGAGAAATCCATAGGCGAAAATATTCCCCTCCGTACGCACCTGAAATTCCGGGACGCGCACGGACATGACGTTCTTTATAGTCATGCCGACGCGGGTATCGAGCTCGGGGCGACTCATGAGCGCATCGAGTACGGTAGGCATGATCGGCGCTGCACCGAGCAGATACATACGCTGTACCCGCGACAGCTCGTCCTCCACTTCGCGTCGCATCTCGCGCACGGTATGCACGATCTGCATGAATTCGCGGATGAGACTGTCCTGTTTGTCCTTGAGGAGTTTGTGCCCGCGCGTCACCTGCTTGAGGCGCGTCTTCAGGCGCATGAGCTCCATCCGGGTCGGATTGACATTGAGTATCGGCATAGACGCTTGGAGAGATTAGGCGGCTTCGGATTCGGCTTTCGGGAGATACTTTTCGATATCGTCGGGCTTCACACGCTTGAGCTCGTTTTTCGGCAGGATCGCCATGAGCTCCCATGCGAGCGTGAGACTCTCGATGATAGTGCGATTTTCGTCGATACCCTGACGCACCATGCGATTTTCAAATTCATTGGCAAATCGCAGATACTGTCGATCCGCATCAGAGAGCGCCGATTCACCCAGGATGACGGCGAGCTCGCGGATTTCCTTTCCGCGGGCATAGGCGGCGTAGACTTGATTGAGCACTCATCCGTGATCTTTGCGTGTTTTTCCGTCGCCTTGTCCCTTGTCTTTCAGGCGCGAGAGCGAGGGCAGGACATCGGCGCAGGGGTAAATTCCTTTATTATGCAGATCACGCGAGAGTACGAATTGCCCCTCAGTGATATATCCCGTGAGATCGGGGATGGGATGCGTGATGTCGTCCTCCGGCATCGTGAGGATGGGGATCTGCGTGATGGAGCCGGTTTTGTCCTTCACGCGACCGGCACGCTCGTACAGTGTCGCGAGATCAGTATACAGATAGCCGGGATAGCCGCGGCGTCCGGGTACTTCTTTCCGGGCGGCAGACACTTCGCGCAGCGCCTCGGCATAGTTTGTCATGTCGGTCAGGATGACGAGGACGTGCATATCCCGCTCGAAAGCAAGATACTCTGCGGCGGTGAGGGCGTATCGCGGTGTGGCGATGCGCTCGACGACCGGGTCGGCGGCAGTGTTTATAAACAGTACGGACCGCTCCAGTGCGCCTGTTTTGTGAAATTCGGAGGTGAAAAATTCCGCCTCCTCAAACGGGACTCCCATCGCAGCGAATACGACGGCGAAATCCGATCCGTCGTTGACGGCTGCCTGGCGGGCAATTTGTGCGGCGATTTTATTGTGCGGGAGACCGGCTCCGGAAAATATCGGAAGTTTTTGTCCGCGTACCAGTGTATTCAGGAGATCCAGCGTCGTGATACCCGTCTGGATAAAATCGTTTGGCTGAGCGCGCGATGCTGGATTGATGGCGGCACCGTTTATGTCCAGACGCTTTTCGGCGATGAGCTCGGGACCGCCGTCTTTCGGGCGTCCACGTCCGTCAAAAATGCGTCCGAGCATATCGGGCGATGCGGCGAGCTCGAGCGTTTTTCAGGTAAAGCGCGCTCGTGCCCCCTCTTTCAAAAAGCCCTGCGTCGACTCGAACATCTGGACGAGCGCGCGATCGGAGTGCGCTTCGAGCACTTTTCAAAATCGAGACTCGCCCGAGGCGAGGATGACCTCGACTGTTTCGTCGTATTTGGCTCCCTCTACACCCTCGACGACGACGAGCGGTCCGATGACGGAGGAGAGATTTCGGTATTCGCGTTGCATAGTGAAAAGCGATTAGGAAGCGGAAGAAATGGCGGCGGGAGCATGAGTCAGCTCGTTTGTTTCAGTCTCTATGCGCGCAAGAAGCGATGCAAGCTCATCCTCGGTTTTCTTTGACAGTCCGGCAAATTCGCTGCGAACCACAAGATCAAGATACCGGGAAAACTCAAAGTCTTCGTCTTCGACGATGGGCTTCATGCGAGTATAGAGAGCGAGAATCGATTTGAGCATCAGATACTGTCGGGAAATCGGCGTGTAGGCGTCCTCGGGATCAAATGCATTTTGAAAAAGAAAATCCTCGCGAATGGATCGCGCCGTCTCTAGGAGGAGTCGCTCGCGCATGGAGAGCGCGTCGACACCGACGAGTCGAACGATTTCTTCGAGGCGGGCTTCCTCTTGGAGGATGGCGAGTGCTTCCTCGCGCAGCGCGGTAAAATCGGATCCCGCCAAATTATTGAGATATTCCGCGATATTTTCCATATACAGCGTGTAGCTGGAGAGCCAGTTTATGGCGGGATAGTGCCGTTTTTTCGCGAGCGAGGCATCGAGCCCCCAAAATACTTTCGTCACTCGAAAGGTGTTTTGCGTCACCGGCTCCGAGAGATCTCCACCCGGGGGCGAGACGGCGCCGATGACGGTCAGCGATCCCTCGCGATCATCGCTGCCGAGACAGGAGACATACCCCGCCCGCTCGTAAAATGCCGCAGTACGCGACCCGAGGTAGGCGGGATATCCCTCCTCACCGGGCATCTCCTCCAGGCGTCCCGAGATCTCGCGCATCGCCTCCGCCCAGCGCGACGTAGAGTCCGCCATGAGCGCGACGTGGTAGCCCATGTCGCGGTAGTACTCCGCGATGGTGATACCGGTATAGACCGATGCTTCCCGGGCAGCGACCGGCATGTTCGACGTGTTTGCTACCATGATAGTGCGTTTCATCAGGGGTTCCCCGGTATTGGGATCTTTTAGCTCTGGAAACTCGGCGAGTACATCCGTCATCTCGTTTCCGCGCTCCCCGCATCCGACGTAGACGATGACCTCGGCGTCAGAGTATTTCGCAAGCGATTGCTGGGTGACGGTTTTTCCCGATCCGA
Source organism: Candidatus Altimarinota bacterium (assembly GCA_028277205.1). Taxonomy (GTDB): domain Bacteria; phylum Patescibacteriota; class Gracilibacteria; order BD1-5; family UBA2023; genus JANQGT01. The sequence continues at coordinate 38,123 of JANQGT010000027.1, read as the reverse complement.
ACGGACCGGGACTGCACGCTGCTCCTCCCTTCGCGACCGGGAAAAAAACATCGAGAACCCGGACTCCGGATAGGAGGGGCTTACTGGGAACAAATTTTCGCGCGATGGGACGAGCGCGACGGATGGGCCAGCGCGTCATGAGCGTGACGGTTTCCACTCCCCCGCCCTCGGTTTCGATGGTGGCGACCGCCTCCTCGACCGTAAACTCCCCTATTTCTATCGAGGCGATCTTTCCAGAGACGCCGGGAGGCGTCATGATGCGGTGGGTGATGAGGGTAGTTTCGGGAATTTCTCCCAGAATATCGCCCTCTTTTACAAAATCGCCTACTTGTTTTTTCGGACTAAATTGCCATTTTCGCGTCCGGTCGAGTGCCGGCACGTCGATCCCGCGCCCGATAAAATGTCCCGACTCGCGCTCGATCGCCGAGAGCGGTCGCTGAATACCGTCAAACATATTTTCCAAAAGACCGGGACCGAGCTCGGCACTCATCGTCATACCGGTCAGATAGACCGGTTCGCCGGGACCGATACCGGTCGTCTCCTCATAGACCTGGATGGATGCGGTACCACCCTCGATCTGGATGACTTCGCCGACGAGCTTTTTCTCCGAGACGCGTACGACCTCGTACATGCGTGCCGAGTTCATTCCGCTCGCGACGACGAGAGGACCGGAGACTTTGATGATCGTTGCCTGCTGTTGCATAGGAAAAACGAAAAGGGATAAGATTATTCGAGACTCATACCGAGAGCGCGTTCGATAGTGGCATTGAGATTCGCAAGACCGAGCCCCGTCGAGCCGCGGATACCCGGAAGCGGTATGACCGCCGGTACGCTCTTTCCGGCGATACGGGAAAAATCATCCTCCGGGATTCGGACAAAGAGTGCCTCATCGACGAAGATGATGGCGTATTTCGATCGCTGCTCGCCCGTGCCCGTATCGATTTTTTCGCCTGCGATCGCGCGCAGTTTTGTCCCGAGCATTCGCGAATCGATATCCGGCTCGACGCAAAATCCGATACACCCCGCCATCCCGAGAAATGAAACGGTGGCACTGTCGGAGAGCACGGCGATGCGATATTCGGTGATGTTAGACATTTCGATCATACAGTGTAGAGAGAATGGGGGCGATGGACGTATCTCGTTTCGATGTCTCGTCTACGCGATAATCCGCGAGGAAAAACAGGCGCTGAAGCTCTGCAAGATTGTAGCGTATAGCCAGTCCGTAGACATACAGCGGCTCCGGTCCGGCGACGAGCGACAGTGCCGAGCGGCACCGATTTTCCAGCAGACGACGGCAGCCGCGATCATACTCCGCCCATGCAAAGACGTCATCGGACAGCAAGCGATCCTCTCCGATATCGCGGAGAATATCAAGTAACTCGTGATTTTGCAGGCAGGAGTCGAGATTTGGCTGTGTCTCAAACTGCTCCGGGGTGATCCGTCATCACTCGATGCCGTACCGCATCATTGACAGATCTAGATTTCCCCGACGAATACGAAGCGTCATCGAGAGATTGGCGATATCGATCCGCAGCCGCACGAGATCGGTGATATACTCATTGTCGGGAAATGCGCACTCTCGAGCAAGCGCCCACTCCGTCAGGCGTTTTTCGATGAGGGCGTCTCGCTCCATGGCGGACATGATGCCCTTGGCTTCTTTGATGGTTTTGATGATGATATTGGGAAAATCACCGCGCTTCCCGGTATCATACCATGCGTAATTTTTGAGGTCTTCGACGGCGAAATTTCCAATGTCATGCAGGAGCGAATCCTCAGAAATCTGCGTGTCAAGAAAGCGCAAAATCGTGCGAATATTGTGGATGTCCTCGTCGATCCAGAGGCTCGGAAATCGTCCGTGCTCGGGATCGATATTTGCGACGGTCTTTCGCAGTACGCGCAATTTTCGATAGAGAATTTCCCGTACCAAGCCTATATCCTCCGGTCGCCATCGCTCGGGAATATCCGGACGCATTTTCTCGACTTCTTCTGCCGTATCCGCATGCAGCAGTCGATCGAAGAGTGACGCCGAGACTCCCTCCTGCAGATCGATGCGCGCGCGTACGACCGCCTCCGCATAGGAGTCGATAATCCGCTCGGGAGCTGTCGCGACGCTATCAAACGCGAGCATGGGAAAGGTGTGTCATGAGATGAGAATGCACATACGCCTCGATATCCTCCGCGAGAACGGTATGGATGATATGAGAGAAAGAAACATTGCTCTCGTATCCGGCACCCCGAAAGAGAAATCCAGAGTCCAGAGACGGATCCTCTGAAGACAGCTCCAGTCATAGTCCCCGCTCGCGTATGAGGGCGGCGATCGTCTCGCCGTACCCTCGGGCGGGAGTGATCGTGCCGCCGTCTCCACTTGCGATAGAGTCGAGCAGTACTCACAGTAGCTCGCCTCGTCTCGGCTCGGATGTGAGACTGTCGACCAGACGCGCCAGGATCGCATCGACGAGCTTTCGCTTTTTCGACAGCAGGAGACGTTTTTTCTTTAGATCGTGTTCTTTTTGCAGGCGGATTTGCTCTTCGCGCATGAGGCGCTCGCCCTCTTCTGCGAGACTCGCCGAAAGACGTGTCATTTCAGCTTCGTGCGAGGCATTCTCGGCTTCGAGGCGCTGAGCGTACTCTTCAGTAAGGCGGGAAATCTCGCGTTCTTTTTCGCTTTCGAGGTGGGCGAGCATCGCTTGGAGGGACATAGTAGCGCGTTAGAAAAAAATGATTATCGTGCTATATGGCGTACAGCATAAACAGCGACATGAGAAATCCGAGGATCGCATACGTCTCTACGAATGCCGCCATCGTGATGACCTTTCCGAGGTTTTTCTCGTCCTTTGCGATCATATTCATTCCCGATACGCACACCTTTGCTTGGTATTGCGCTGAAAAGTATCCCGTAATCGCGACCGGAAGACACGCCGCAAAAACCTGCAATCCCTTATACAGATCGATCGTCGCAAGATCAAATGTCATGACGAAGATAAAGGAGATCACGAGACCGTAGATTCCCTGCGAACCCGGAAGCGCTTCGAGTACGAGCATTTTTCCGAATTCCTTGGGCTTTTCGACTAGAAAGCCCGTACCCGCCTGTCCGGTAAGACTGACGCCAAAGACCGATCCGATACCCGAGAGAAATGTCGCGATCGCGACCCCGAGAAACGCCAAGGCGAGTCCGAGTCCGGGAAGCATCATTTCCATAGCAGCCGTTTCCATAAAAAAGAAAAGTGAAAAAATAGACTACACGAGGAGTGTGTATTTGCGTTTTCGTGCGAACGGCTCGAATGCCGCGCCGCCTCCCTCATAAAAGTTTGAGAAAAACTCTATGAACTGGAGTCTGCCGGAATGTACGAATGCCGAAAGCGCATTGAGCACGATGCTCAGGAGGTGTCAGCCGAGCAGTATCACGACAAACACGAGCATGCCGAGAATGCCCGGAAAAAATCCCGAGAGTACTCATGCCATTTCATTGATCGCGAAAGCAAGCGCACCCGTCGCAAGTCCGAGCGCCAGCAGTCTCAGGTATGAGAGGACATTGCTGATGCCGCTCATGAAAAAGACGAGACTCAGAAATGCACCCGCAAACGGTCGCAAATACCACGGCGACCCGTATCCGCGCGACCAGATGAAAAATCCGACCGACACCCAGAGCGCGATATCGCGGACCATCGATGGTATCGCCGCGATAGGCTCTGGCAAGAGGAAAATCCCGACACCGAGGATGAGCACGTGGAGGCTGAAATCCTGATAGATCGCCTGCACGGTTTTGCCGTGCACGACTTTCCAGTAGCCGGAGAGAAATGTCCCGTATGCGATCTGGGCGATACCGACGGCGATGGCGAGGATCGTCAGAAAGTCGATACCGGATTTTTCTCCGAGATTCCAGACCTGTCCGATGTATCGCAGCTCCGATATTGGCGCTCCGGCATTTGCCAGTAGAAAATCCGGCGCCCGCTCCGGCGGTACACCAAACCATCCACCAAACGGAATCCCGATAAAAAAGGTGACAATACCGGCATACAAAAGAAGCCAGGGCAGTCCTCCGCGCGAGAGTGGGATACGCGCGAAGAGAATGAGCGCGAGCGCGAGTGCGGTGAGTACGAGTCCGTATCCGGCGTCCGTCAGACACAGCCCGTAAAAGAGAATGAAAAACGGTCCGAGGTGGACGGTCGGATCCATCTCGGATTTTCCCGGGAGTCCGTACATACTCGTGATCATCTCAAACGGTTTGAAAAAAACCGGATTGACGATATAGACCGGCGGCTCCTCTCCGGACTCGGGCTGTATGATTTCGACATGGGAAAACGGCGATAGCTCTGACGCGATGGCGCGCAGACGCTCGAGATGTCGCTCCTGCGTCCATCCCTCTACAAATCGAAATCGTCGCGTATTTCCGACATGATGCGTCGTCTCCTCGCGGATATCGGCGGCGAGCAGGTGATCGTACAGTGCCTTCAGGGCACTGAGCGCACTGGTCATCTCCGCGAGCTCGTCACGGACGATCTCCAGACGTACGCGCGCCTCACGCCTTTTGAGGCGGATGCCGTGCAGGATCTCTACGATCCGCTGTCCCTCATACGAAGGCTGAAACAGATCGACATACTCTCCTGAGAAATCCTCGCAGAGCTTGTCTGTGCGATCGTCATCTTTGAGGTGTCAGAGGAATAGCTGAGCGGTATGTTCGTTTTGCGAGACGATCTGCAGGACCGTGTCATCCGAAAGCTGCGCCTGAAAAGACGCGAGCTTTTGTATCGGAATTTTGAGCGTATGCCATCGGGTAGACTCGGTCTCGAGTGATCGCTCTATCGTGACGGGCAGCGATTCCCATACGGACAGACGACGCGCCTCGAGCGAGAGTGAGTGTACCAACTCGGCGTTTGCATCGTGCTCCTCGAGCAAGGGTCGAAGCTGCCCGATGGTATGGCTGTAGTCAAAGTATTCGATGTAGTGGGAAAACTCTTCCTTTGTCATTTCCGCGATATCACCCAGAAATTTTTGCCGCAGATTCACTTTTCCCCGACGAAAGGTCTTGAGGCGCTGGATCAGTGATTCGACCTCCTGAAGCGTCCACGGACACGCTGAAAGCAGTGCCTTTTCGCTTTCCTTTGAGATCTCAAAAGACCGTCCGGAAAGCTCGTTTACCTGTATGAGTCCGGTCGACTGCAGCGTCTGCAAAAACTCCTCGAGCGCTTCGCGCGGGAAGAGAATTCGCACCTTTGTCATTTGTCGGACCGCCATACGTTGCTACTGTTTATGTGAGGTGTTCGCATGCTCTCGTATGCGCGACACGAGAAATCAAAAAAGATCACCCTCGGAGCGCTCGCTCGTCTCCAGATCGCGCTCGTACGCCGATGCGAGTGCCGATTCGTACTGCTGCAGGTTCGTGGCATTTTCCATCTCCAGGCGTTTATATTCTTCTTGGAGCTTGCGACGGTGCTCCGCGCGAGTATGGGTCATGAGGGTACTGCGCTTTTCTTCATTGGTGCGCTGCAGAGACTCCAGTTTTTGTCGCTCATTGCGGTCGTGCTCGCTGATCGCCGACTCTATGATTTCTTCTTTTTTGCGTATGGTTTGGAGAATGTCCTCGTCCGTATGGGTGTGCGGCACGGTGAAAATGCATTATAAATATATTTCTTCGCCGAAACGGAGAGGAATTGTATAGGATTTTCTTTTGCTTTCAAATCGTTCTTTGATGGATTATACTTGACTTTTTCAAATATATTTTCTATCTCTCATATCATGAGAATATCTCCTCTGCTCGCATCGCAAGGGCGATATCACGCTCGGTCACGATCCCACCCGCATCATGCGTCGCGAGTCCCGAGATGACGAGGCGTCCGTATGAGATCGTGATCTCCGGGTGATGATCGAGCCGCTCGGCGAGCAGTGCTACGCGCACAGCATATGCGAATGCCTCCGAAAAATCCGAACAGGAAACCGTCCGCATGAGACCGGTATCGGTCTCGGTCCATCCCCGGGATCGCAGCGATGCAGGAAGCAGCGTCGGAGCAGGCATGAGAAACGAGAGCTATGAAAACACGCCGACAGTATACTCATACTCTCGGCATGTGAAAACATTTTCTTGGTCTTGGCTAGTGTGGTGTGATGCGCTCACACTACATATCGGATGTTTGTATCGATATTTTCTCCAGTACATTTACCATTCCCTCATTCGCATCTGCGACAGTGACGCAGATGCCGAGCCGATCGCATGCGTCTCGCATCATGGCGAGTCCTTTGGTATCATTGATGCCGCCGCGCCGTATGAGGAGTATGACGCGCTGCCGGACTAATTCGACTTGATACTCCTCCAGTGCGTCGATGATACCGGCAAATGTCTTGTCGATATGCGTAAAATTTGCAATGGCACCCGCGATGATGAGATATTTTTGCCGGTCGGTTTTTGCGTCGAGCATCGCGCGAATAAGGGCACGGGCATACTCGCGCGTGTTGTCCCGATCGGGATTTCCGGAGCACTCGCCGTAGTTTGCGATATCGGTCGCGTATCCCCTATCGGCGAGCGTGTCCGCGATGATGACCGAGCCTCCTCCCCCACTGGTCAAAAGCCATATCGGCGCATCGGGATGCAGTATTGTCAGCTTCAGGCTGGCGCCCGTCGCGCGGTCGAGTGACTCGATGTATGATTCTGTCTCGGTCTTCACGGCACTGAATGCGGGGGGAAATCCCAGATCTTTCCACCGGTTTTTCTGACGGTATACCTCACAGTCGTCTATCCTCGCGACAGCGTCGAGGAATCTGAGCCGTCCGGCACTGTCGCATACCAGCGGATTGATCTCGAAAAAGACAAACCCGTATTCACGGACGAATGCGACGAGTCTCACGAAAAAATCGGCGATATCACGAGGGATTTTGAGCGCCTCTGAAATAGCATTGGCGTTCGGTTCTCGGTCTATGCTCACGGTATACTCGCGAGTGTTTTCCCATTCGCTCTCTATATCCACACCCCCGCTCCCGCAAAATCGCACGAGCTCTCCATCCCGGACGCACTCGATACTCGCGTACCACTCCTGCGCGTACTCTATATACGGCTCTATGAGAAATGTGTCCAGTATTCCCCGCACTCCATCGATCTCGACGATCGTGTCTATACGCTGATGGATCCACTCCGCCGCCTCGGATGCCGAGACATCGACGGCGACGAGTCCGTGCTTTGCGCGCTTTCCAAAGCACTGATCGGGTTTGACGACCCAGCGTCATTCCGGCAGAGACTTTGCTTCCTGGGCTGTACGTACGAGCACTCAGTCGTACGATTGCCCTAGAAACTCCGACAAAAGCCGTTTTGCGTCGTATTCGCGGATGGGGATATGCGCCATAGGTACAGTGACAAAATCGCTCCCACTGCAGTATACGAATATTTCTGTTTTCCCAATGGGGATTTTGGATATACTCACTGTCGAGATGCTTTCATTCTATCGTAATCATGCTGACTCTTTCTGTTTTACCGGATGTACTCGGTATTTGCCGACTCTGACCACGGGAGCCGATTCCTTCTTGGATCGATCTTTCAAGAGGATTTTTCACTGTATCGCGTACGATGGATGAGCTATCTCTCGTTGTGCATGAGTCAGATATCCCTCCTGATGCTACTCATGAATGACCCTTTCATGCGATCAAAGTCGAATGACCACTTGACTTCTCGTTGACGGGAATTCTCTCAAAACTCTCCAGTATACTCGCGAATGCCAACATTAGTATCTTTGCGATATCGACATACGATACCGACTATATTCTCATTCGCGTATCCGATCTCGAATCCGCCAAACGCGCCCTTTCAGAGTACTATATCATAAACGAATAATCTCATGAAAACCGCATTTTACGCCCGTACGGGCACTGTCATCACGATCGGCGACGATATCTTTCGTGTCATAAAGCATACGCTGAAATCCACCAACAAATGACGCGGCAAGGGCTACCTCGTCCAGATGCGCCTGAAAAATCTCATCACGGGCGCGATCGCAGAGGAAGTCTACGACAGCGAGGACAAACTGGAAGACATCATCCTCAAACGATCAAAAGCGGAATTTCTCTACGAGGCGGGGGGTATCTATGCGTTTATGAATCAAGAGAGCTACGAACAAATCGAGCTGACCGCCGAAGACATCGCGGACGCACGCGACTTTCTGACGGAGGGGCAGATCGTGGATGTCCAGGAGCACGACGGACGATTTGTCGGGATCGTGCTGCCACTGCAGGTAAAGCTGCGGGTGGCGGAGACCGAGCCGGGTGTCAAGGGAAATACCGCCGACGGACGCGTGACAAAGGACGCGACACTCGAAACCGGCTACGTGCTGAAAGTGCCGGGATTTATCGAGACGGGTGACGAGCTCATGGTAAACACCGAAACGGGCGAATACCTCGAACGGGCGAAAGAGTAGGCGGTTGTCTTTCCGGACAAAGTGTGAGATACTGCAAAAAGGCATTTCGTCCCAAAATAAAAATCAAAACCGTCCATCCATCATGCATACCAATACTGCCTCCAGACACGACGCGCTCGTGCACCTGTTTTCCAGACTCTCGCCCCACTGGTTTCCAGCCAACGGCATCGTCATCATGCTCGAAGATTTGGGTGATGATCCCGAAATATTTGAGCTGTTTTATAAAATCGTATCGCGATCGCTGTTACTTGATATTGATACATACTAGAGTTTTTATGTCGTACCGAGATGCATACGATTTTCATCGTGAAAATTTCGAACCGGATCGAAAGTCCCGGCTCGATAATTCAGGGTGTGTTGAGTCTTTTACTCCTCTATGCACAGCACTGTTTTAGAGACAAAAAAATCCCAAGTCCCGGCTGCACATACGTCTTGCGGACTTTCCGGACGCTCCGGTGAAATCGATGCAGACATGCTTCGATGTGCATCGCTTGCATTCGAAACAGAAGAAGTGCGCGGGCAGTTTCGACGCATCCTAGAGCTGATACTCTTTCGGTTGTTTTCAGACTGGATCGGGGTGTGCGATACGGCGCTCTTTGAGTGATCGCCGCTGCCTGCTCGACTGCGCCTCATGCTCGCGAGCTATGCTGCATTGTGCGGATTTCACGAAGTCGAAAACAGCAATCCCGACAGCCTCAAAACCAACCATTTTCGAGTGATAAGCGAGGCGCTCCTGATACGACTGCGATGCGCTGCTCGCCTCCGAAACAGTGCGATATGCACCCTGATGCACCGCCTGGATCTTGTGGATACAAAATTTCAGCGCTTTCGGCTCGATGACACGTATGATGTCGCAGATATCATGATGCTTTTCGGGGATGATGCGCCACTTTTGTGGCGCATATTTTGCACCGGGGAAACCGGTGAGCATATCGTCACGCCGGTACGTGCGGGTGTGCAATACCTGTTTGTCCCCGGGCATTTCGATGATGAGTGGAGTCGTCCTTCTTTGTATTTTTTATTTCCAGAGCGTCCCGCGCGCATTCACATAGAGGATACCGATCTGCTTTTTTGTGGGCAGCGAGACGAATACGTCTCGATTGACGGGAGGAGCATGACATGCTTTTGGTGGAGTGGATGTCGGATACGCATCGTCGATCCTACCCCCTGTGTCGAGCCTCGTCATACCCTCGCGGATGAGCATCGTCGCGAGTGTTTCATACTGGCAAATCGCGGACGGCGCATCCTTTCTGGTATGTGCAAATTCCAAAAGACGTGCTTTGCATGCGATTCCGAGTATGACGAGATACTCAGGCTTTGCCGATGATGGTGCGAGCGAATCTTTGACATCGAAACAATACAAAGCGAGCCGATAGCGGAAATGCATGAGCTGCTGCGATCGTACATGACGAGTGCCGGCATCCTCTGATGAGACGTCAAAATTGCATGGGACAATCTCTTTCCCGTACTCATGCGAGAGCTATTTCATGCCAGAGAGATCACTGTCGAGCATCGCTGAACGCTCGAAAAAACGCTCACGACGCTTTCGGATGAAGTACGATTTGTCCGTCTGAGATACGCGCATCCGTGGAGTGAGTGATCCATGGATCGTATCGCGGTGCGGACTCCCAAAACTCGCACGTGGTATATAGCCGATCCGACATCCGTATCGCTCGTACCGGCAGCGAGGTATATGATCAGCGTGCCGCTGTTATACGTTCGAAAGCTTGTTTTTTAGCTGCTCTCGATCCAGATCTCGGGACTTCAGATGCAGATGCAAAGCGAGAAAAAGCAAATCATCGTTTAGCTTATTGTCCTGCGTTCTCGAGACAAAACTCAGCAAATCCGCCACAGTATTTACCCAAGACACGGCGCTTTTTGAGGTGAGATATTTTGCCATTGTTCTTGAGACGACGAATCAGCGAAGATAGCACGAAACTGCGGGAACGAACGATGCGAGCAATGATGAGTCATGACCGATGAGTATTGGAAATATCTTTCATGGCAGAGCATGATTTTCAAAAACGGTGAAATGCAGCGACGGCAGGGATATTTTGGATTTCGGTATTTTCTTTTGACTTGGAATCGGACATTTATATAATTTTTTCGCGATTTTATTGTATGTCTATGTTTCGTTTTTTTCGAGAGTCTTTTCGTGAATTTGATCACGTCGTATTTCCGACACGCACCGAGACTCGCACGTATTTTTCCATCGTTTTGAGCGTCCTGGTCGCGATGACGATCTATCTGTTTATCATCGGATCGCTTCTCGGGACGGGACTCTCGGAGACTCGCGAGCTGGTAAATCCCGATGCCGCAGCCAGCCTCTCGGAGTCTGACACAGGAGTATCGGGTCTCGATGGGATTGACTTTGAGGATCTTGATATTGAAACTTCGACTGATATGGACGCAATACCTGTCGATGATGCTGAAATATCCGAAGACAGCGACTCTGCCATAGAGTCGCCGGAGACGCCGACCGAGTCACTATGAGTCCCGGAAAGCGACGAGGTCTCGACAGAGACGACTCCCGAATCTCCCGTCGCTTCCGAGTCGGAGACGACGGACTCAGACGAATAACCGATTTTCTGAAATCTTCTCTATGATCACTCTCGGTCCAGGCAGTAATGAGCGCGGGGAATGGTACGTCATCCGCGTGATATCCGGCACGGAGGAAACCGTCAAAGAATCCATCATGCAGCGTCGCGAGGCATTCGGTCTCGAGGATGCCATACTGGACGTGTTTGTCCCGACGCATGACAGCGTATCCCTCAGGAGCGGCGGCACAAAAGTAACGCGCAAGAAAAATATATTTCCCGGATATATCCTCGTGAAAATGGTCGTGACGAACGAGAGCTGGTATATCGTTCGCAATACGCCGAATGTCACCGGTTTTCTGGGGGCGGGTACTATTCCTGTTCCGGTCAAGGGTGAAGAGCTCGAGCGTCTGCAGGGAATCCTCACGGAAAAGAGCGAGGAGTACGAAATTCGATTTCGTCCCGGTGATATGGTGATCGTGACGAAGTGACCGTTTGAGGAGAGTGAGGGAAAAATCATCGAAGTCAATGAAGCAAAAGGTCTCGTCAAAGTAAACGTCAATCTCCTCTGACGGGATACGCCGGTGGAGCTTGATTTTGCGAGTGTCAAATCCCAGTCACGGTAGTATGCGCTTTTTCTCCGTATTCATCGGCATCCTTGCGATGCTCTTCGTCGTCAATGTCGGACTGTCGCTTGCGTTTGATTCTTATGCGGATTTTTGGCGCACGGCGAAAACAGAGCTATGGGGAGAAAATGCGGATATTTTCTGACTGGCATGACAGATGACGAAAATGCAACACGAAGACGAGACATCCGAACATGCCGATGCTCCCGACAGGGGCACAACTGCAAAAAATCCCGTCAGGGGCACGACTGTCGTCTCGGATGCTCACGATGATAGCGGTAGCGATAGAGACATGGAAGATACGGATGATTCTGATGATTTCGATGAATCAAAGACATGATCAGAAACACCCGCACTCTTGCCGATCTCGACATCCGAAAAGCGCATCGCGATTCCGAGTATGACATTTCAAAAAGTAGCGACTGCATTCACTCTTGAAAAAGATGAAAAGTTCGGTATATTCGGACTCGACTCGGGAGGGCTGCGATACAGTCAGTACGCCGACACACAGGGTGGAGGACTCTTCGTATGGGCGGTGGATGCTGAGATTTCAGAGGTACTCTGAGGACTGGGTCTCCCGGATGACCGCTACGATATAAATCCGACGACGGTATTCGGAGATCCGACGATATACGTCAATCCGAGAATACCGGCAAGCAATTCCCCGGTTCGTTTTCTCATCTCTCGGGACGGTACCACACTCGCATTCGAAGTCATCGATACCGCCTACGATAGGCTCGAATCCGCACTTCTTTCACCATAATCATCATAAAATATGGCGACGAAAAAACACCAGCTCACCAAAGAATGACTCGCGCAGCTGCAAGACGAGCTGCAAGTGCTCAAAGAGCAAACCCGTGCGGAAGTCGCCGAACAACTCAAAGAAGCGATTTCTTTCGGTGATCTGAGCGAAAACGCCGAGTACGAGGCAGCGCGCGAGCGTCAAGCGCAAGTAGAGCACCGCATCTTTGAGATCGAGGAAATCCTGAAAAACTATGAGATAATCGACGCCGAAAAAAAGAGCAAGAAAAAGAGCGTCGTCTCGATCGGCAGCATCGTAAAAATCCAAGTAACAAGTGAAGAAAAGCAATTTGATCCCGAGGAATTTCGCATCGTAGGATCCACGGAGTCGAATATATTTGAATCAAAACTCTCAAACGAATCCCCCATCGGAAGCCTCATCATGGGTCATGAGGCGGGAGAGACCGTCCGAGGAAAGGCGCCATCGGGCACAGTGGAGGTTTCGATCATCTCCATTTGATAGCAGTATCCTTCAGTTGCGCATGGGATTTTTTTTCGATCATCTGCTCCTGGTGCCGACGATCGCATGGGTCGTCGCCGTGATATTCAAGGGAGCGTACGGACTGCTTGCGAAAAATTTTTCCCTCTCGCAAGCTCTCGGCTCCGGAGGAATGCCGAGCGTCCATGCTGCGCTCGTCACGAGTCTCTCGACGGCAATCGGCATAAAGTACGGCATTATGAGCGATATTTTCGCTGTGTCTCTCGTATTCACGGCGATCATCATCTATGATGCTATCAATGTCCGATTTGAGGCGGGTCTGCATGCGCGCGTTCTCAATAGCCTTTCGGACTCTGAAGACCGAGCACTCAATGAATCGATAGGACACCTCCCGGACGAAGCGTTTGTCGGGAGTGTGGTGGGTATCGCCGTCGCCGTAGCGTGCATGAGCGTGTAGGGAGAGCCTGGACTGAAATACAAATCCAAAGGAGATCTCAGAATAATGCGTTGGCATGCTTCTGAGATTTTATGCGTGAGCGTCCGGTGCATTTCGGCGGGGTGGTATATTTTGCTGGAAATTCTCAGTTTATCCGCCGGCGAGTATCGAGGCAGTAATCATCCGAATCATCCGCGTACTACCGTATCCGTGAGCGCGATTTTTCGAAAGTCTGCAAAATATGCAGCATTTTCATGTCCGCGATTGTCATCACGTTCACTGCTATAAATGCGTTTTCAGTATCGTATTTTCCCGGACTTTTTTCGCCCTCGTTTTCAAAATCGTTCATACGATCCTCGACGTAGATCCGTTTGCTTCGGACTATTGTATTGCTTCGTTATCTTGGGCTTCGTGCGGTGTTTTGATTGTCCATGCGTGATAGCGGGATATACCGTGAATTTCGGCAACATATTTTGAAAAACTCCCCGTCTCACATATACTGCGAAATCCATACTGTATCAGCCATATGTCTCTGCGATTTCTTCTTTTCGGTCTCATTGCCGCGTCTGTCGTCATCGCGGGAGTGTGGGCTTTGTCGGATATTGCGCTGGGTCCGTCGCGACTGGATGCCGAAGACATCGTCGAGCTTGCGCGCGTGGAGTTTGCATGAGAGCCGGTGCCGTTTGGCGACGAGCATTATTTCAATCGGGAAAAATTCGAGCGAGAGCTCTCCATCACGTATTTTGCCACCTATCAGGTACGTCTCTATCACAAACGCCTTCCGCTCTACTTTTGACATATAGAGAAAAAACTCGCGCAAGCGTGAGTGCCCGATGATTTCAAATACCTCGCCATCGCCGAAAGCGCTCTCATAAATACGGCGGTCTCGAGCGCGAGCGCAGGGGGCATATGGCAATTCATTCCCGAGACGGCACGACGGTACGGACTGCGGGTGGACGAGTTCGTCGATGAGCGATTTCATTTTGAAAAAGCGACCGACGCCGCCATTGCATACCTCTCGGATCTGCATCAAAAATTCGATGACTGGACACTCGCAGCAGCAGCGTACAATCGCGGGGAAAACGGACTGCAGCGCGCGCTCGACGCGCAGGGCGTCGACTCATACTACGACCTGTATCTCAATGAAGAAACGTCCCGATACATTTTTCGCATCCTCGCTATCAAATACGTCCTCGAAAATCGCGATACTCTCTACGAGGCGCACGAGCTCGGCGAGCCGTTTTCAAAGCCCGAAACGCATACGATCATGGTAGAGGGTCCGATCGATATCGCGACACTCGGACGTGATCTGGGACTCTCATACGCCTCGGTAAAATTTTTGAATCCCTGGATCCTCTCGGATCGACTCCCGGAGTGAGTTTGGGAGATTCGCACTCTTCACTCGTCGAAATAGCGTGATGAATAGCTTCGATCTCTGGTTCTTTCGGTCATACGTTTCCGACTCGGCGGAGATCCTGGGAGTATGCCATCGACACGTGCTCTCCATCCTCGATGACGTGGCGATCGGGTTGTTTTTCGGTGTGTTGCTGCCGTTTTACGTATACCATCAAAATATAATCGGCATTGGCTCGATCACGAACGTCGGATATTTTTCACTGTATCTCTGAGTCGTGTATTTGTTTCTCATGTATCGGGTCTTCGACTGGTACAATGATGTTTGGATCATCACAGGCGACAGTATCGTCGATCTTGATTGGAGCTTTTTTCGAAAACGCGCTCAGCACATCGGCTACGAAGACGTCGGAAGCATAGACGTCGTCGAGGGGGGGCTGCTCGATATGCTCTTTTCCCGTGCGGACATCGTCATTCGCACGCAGTCGGAGTGAGTCGAGTTTACCCTTTCTGACGCGAGCAGACCAAAAGAAATCGTGGAAATCATCCAGACCGCGGCAAGTAGTGTCGCCTCGCATGAAGCACCACCGGAGCCGGAACCGTTTGAAAAACTCGTCGAAGTCCTGGAGGGAGTCGTACGCGAGCACCTGCAGGGACGAGTCAGCGAAGATGACACGCAAGCGCATGAGGCGAGGGAGCGCGCCCTCTCGCGACCGGGTACCATCGATCTGCGCGATATGGAATAATCGTTTGCTTCTTATGCTGTCAGCAGTATACTGGGCACGTTCGTGCTATTTTTTATCCATTCCCATTTTATGAAAAGAGTTGTCGCCGCAATTGCGGCATGCGCGATATTCGTCTCGTCCGCTGGTTCGGCATTTGCAAATGATCTGACACCAGTACCGGATATGTACTATACCTCTCCCGCAAGTTCATATACGCAAGAAGAGTATATCGAAGCAGCCCCCGACGGGCTTGCAAGAAAGCTTTTAGAGCTCGAAGACGACATATATGCATTTATGGAAAACAGTCTCGATGAGATGCTGGAGCAAATCGAAGATGCTCCGCTCGTAGAGGTGTACTATACAAGCATGTTTGAGACGATCCTGGACAATACCGAGACGGTATACGCACATATGAAATCCGATATCTCCTGGGATATCGAAGGGCAATACGAAGAAGGATTCTGATACGCGATGAGCGGCTCCGAATATCTGAACATGCTCAAAAAGCCGCTCTCACAGTATAAGTCCCTCCTCTCAAGTGCCCGATCCTACGCGCAGGATCCGGAGGATTTTCGTCTCTCTGCAGAGGAGCGTGCGGATATACAGTCGCACATGATCGAGCTACAAAGCGTATTTGTCTCGGCATGGGATGAGTACGTACAGCCCTACATGGAAAACGACTACAAGGAAACCGGGGATATGGATCTCTCCATCCAGACGGACGGAGTCGAGATATCGCTCGTGTACGAGACCTACACGAGTATGCTCTCGCTTTTGACCGGTCGTCAGGAGGCAACTGTAGAAGCACGCCTGACATTTGATACGCGTCCCTCCGAGACGTTTCCGGATATGCCCGAGATGAGCGGAGTCATCACCATGGATCTTTTCGTCCAGCAGATCAAATCCGAGATCGTCATCCGTCTCGACGACATGACACACGATATAGATACGAGTGCGCTCTGAGACACGGAGGCGACCGAAATCACGACGATGCTGGATACGATCGAGACACTGAAAGGAAGAGCCCTGCGCTTTGATATGGAAGCGATGCAGGATCCCATGGCATCCGAATTTGCCATGCCATTCATGGATGCAAATACAGCCGAGTACCTCCGATATGCCGATGAGATCGTTCACCTTTTGGAGGAGGAGGCAATCTTCGTGCCCGTCATGAAGACGAGATCGGGAAATCCTCTCATGACAAATCCCGCCTTTTTGAGAGCAGTCGACGATACGACCGAATCATACTTTGGCGAGCGCGTCTTTGCAGAGGATAGCATGGATGCTGATCCAATGCCGATTCCCGGACTTTTGTGGCGTGAATCCGTAGAGCAGTATGAATTGTACCTGGACATGCCGAAAAGTGAAGAATTTGACGGATATGTCTCACTCGCTCTCATGCGCGACGATGAGATGCTGGAGCTCTCGGGAAACATCTATCATCCCGACATGCGCGAGATGAATAATTTTGAATTTCTCATGAATGCCGACGAATACTCGTTTACATTCAATGCGGATGAGCAAATCTCCTCATCGCTTCGATGGGTGAAAGGCGCGTTTGACTTCTCCGTACAGACATTCGCTTTCTACGAATACGAGGAAGACATGGAGTTTACGATCACCGGAGTCGCCGACAATGCCCGTGTCGATCTCGTAGCAGAGTATAATGGGGACCGTGTAGCCACACTGGTTGCGACGACCGTCGATCGGACGACCGAGTATGATTTCGAATTTTCATGGACAGTACCGGTCATTCCATTCATGGTTCCAAATGAATTTGACCTCAATATCAGTCTCGAGGGAGTCGCGGAGGAAACATTGGGAAACTTCCCGATCACTCCCGTCTCCGATGCCGAAGACGGTGAAGCGGTACTCGAAGAAGTATTTGGATCCTCGATTTCCTGATGAGATACACCGACCCTGAGCGACGAGGAGTACCTCGAGGATTTTCTCTCGCAGTAGACACGACTCCATAACATACTAAAAGCACCAAGATCCCGCAAGCATCTCGCAAGCGGGATTTTTTGAGCATATGCAAGAGAGAGGATGCACTCATACAAAAACCCCCTGCCAAGAAGTAGGCAGGAGGCGAGATGGTGCGAAAGAAAGTAGAACACTATTTTCGAATCTCGAGCGCCGTGATGACCGCTTCGTAGCGAGAGACGTCTTTGCGTTTCAGGTAGTCGAGGAGTCGGCGTCGCTTTCACACCATGAGCATGATACCGCGCCGAGAGTGATTATCCTTGTGATTTTGCTCGAGATGATTTTTGAGTCGCTCGATGCGATCGGTGAGGATGGCGATCTGTACCTCCGGTGATCCGGTATCGCCCTGATGCGTCGCGAATTTCGCGATGAGCTCTTTTTTTTCCTGTCTTTTCATGAGAGTGGGGAGAAAGAAAATAGTGTCGAGCCGACCGGAAAAGACACCAGTACGGCGCGAAGTGGGAACATGGTAGGAATTTTTTATAGAAAAGCAAGACAAAACACTCATGAAGAAGCGCGACTTATGACGCTGCCAATGCGCATACGATAATTTAAAAACCGTGCAAATGCGAATACGCTGCCATCATACTCTCTCACCATACGCTCATGTCCGACGTCTACATGAAAAGTCTCGAGCTCCATCGCCTGCATCGTGGCAAGCTCGAAACCGTCTCGAAAGTACCAGCTGCCACCCGCGAAGATCTGGCGCTCGCCTACTCTCCGGGAGTCGCGGAGCCGTGCCGGGAGATCGCAAAAAATCCAGCTGCCGCCTACGACTACACGATGAAATCAAATACCGTCGCCGTCATAAGCGACGGGTCGGCGGTGCTCGGACTCGGTGATATCGGTGCGCTCGCATCTCTGCCGGTGATGGAGGGAAAATGCGTACTCTTTCGAGAGTTTGCGGGACTGAATGCCGTACCGATAGTCGTGGATACGCGTGATACCGAAGAGTGTATCCGTGTGGTCAAAAGCATCGCCGGAGCATACTGAGGGATCAATCTGGAGGATATCGCCGCGCCCCGATGTTTCGAGATAGAGGAGCGCCTAAAGTCGGAGCTAGACATCCCCGTCATGCACGACGATCAGCACGGCACAGCGATCGTCACACTGGCATGACTCATCAATGCCCTCAGGGTCACGGGAAAAACAAAAGAAGCTCTGCGCGTCGTCGTGAATGGACTCGGCGCCGGCGGTACAGCGATCATCAATCTACTGTTGGATTTCGGAGTGCGCGATATCGTCGCCTGCGACAGTCGCGGCATCGTGGGAAATCATCGCACGGATCTGAATGCGTATAAACAAAAAATCGCCGAAAAAACAAATCCCCGCGATCTCTTCTGAGATCTCGCTGCAGCGGTCGAGGGTGCGGATGTATTTATCGGGGTGAGTGTGGCAGGAGTGCTCTGAGCCGAGCATGTGCAGACTATGGCGCCGGATCCGATCATATTTGCGCTCGCAAATCCCGAGCCGGAGATCCGCCCCGAGGACGCGCATGCGGCAGGCGCCCGCATCGTCGCCACCGGACGATCCGACTATCCAAATCAGGTCAATAACGCCCTTGCCTTTCCGGGAATATTTCTGGGGGCGCTGGAGGCGCGAGTCCGAGACATCACGGATGCGATGAAACTCGCCGCTGCGCATGCCATCGCCTCGCTCGTCGAGGTGCCGGACACAGAGCATATCATCCCCGATCTTTTTGATCCGCGGGCGAGTCGGGTCGTGGCGGAGGCGGTGAGGAGGTAGAAAGAGATTATCGTTTCGGATAATATACTTTT
The DNA here is from genome assembly GCA_028277205.1 of Candidatus Altimarinota bacterium. Taxonomy (GTDB): domain Bacteria; phylum Patescibacteriota; class Gracilibacteria; order BD1-5; family UBA2023; genus JANQGT01. Next base: position 19,049 of record JANQGT010000027.1, on the reverse strand, counting down.
ATTTCTCTAAGGAGTTGTAGGACAACGTTATATCCCATGCCTTTGCCAGTTGCTTCTCTTATGAAGAGTTATTTATTGTCACTCTGCTTTCCCGATTGTATGCAAACACGAGAAATGATACTCCACACTATTGGATAATTTCTTCGAAATCCCTACAATACCCCCATTCTCTCCCCAAGCATGGAAATCTTTTCGGTGAGCATTTTCGGCATCACCATAGCTCCCACCTACTACGGACTCGCCTACGCACTCGGATTTCTTTCGGGATATGCGATCGTCGTCCGGCGTGCCAGCTTCGATCGAGACACGATCGAGCGGCTCATCATCTATACTTTTGTCGGAGTCATCGCGGGCGGACGACTCGGATACGCGATATTTTATCAGCCGTCGCTCTTTTTGGATCCGCTTGATTTGGTAGCGACATGGAATGGCGGCATGAGCTTTCACGGTGGTATCCTGGGCGTCATCGTCGCCATGACGATTTTTTCATATAGAAACCGGATCGCATTTCTAAAAATCGCGGACGAGGTCGCACACGTCGTACCCATCGGGATCGGACTCGGACGCATCGGCAACTATCTGAATAACGAGCTCTACGGATACCCGGGATATACCGGACCCTTCGCGATGCGGGTGGGCGGCGTGCCGCATTTTCCGTCTCCCCTTTTGGAGGCACTGCTTGAGGGAGTTGTACTCTTTATCATCGTGGCTATCATGATCCGCAGACCCCACAGACCCGGGCAGGTCGCGGGAGCATTCGTCTTTTTCTACGCGGTGTTTCGCGGACTCGTAGAGTTTGTGCGCCTGCCGGATGCGCATATCGGCTATCTGGCGGGGACGGACTGGCTCACGATGGGACACGTCCTCTCGATACCGATGCTCGCGGTCGGAGCGTATTTTCTCTTTTTTCATCGCTCTCATGCTGTATCCAAACGTCGATAACAATCGACTCTCCCTCTCAAACATTCTCATCATCGTCTCGGCATTCGTCACACTCCTCTCGTTTATAGAGCCGGAGATTTTGCGATTTGGGATGAATAGTTTCGCATTTTTCACGCAGGACTGGTGAATGCTCGCAATACAGCTGATCCTCTTTCAGTTTTTGCATGGCGGGATTTTGCATTTGCTTGGAAATTCATTGTTTCTCTACCTCTTTGGAAATACGGTGGAGCGCATGCTCGGCGAGGGGCGCTACATCCTCCTCTTCGTACTCGAGACACTCGCATCCGCAGCTGCCATCATTGTATTTTCCCAGGCGACGACGATCGGCATCAGCGGATTTACCATGGCGATACTCGCCTATCTGGCGCTGGAGCTCAGGGCGCAGCGGCATCCCGAGGCGAATACGGCATTTTTGGTACTGGGTATCAATATCCTCATCGGACTCTCTCCGGGCATCAGCCTCATAGGTCATGCGGCGGGAGCGGTCGTCGGCGCCGGATACTATGGACTGCGACACCTGCGACTGTCTCGCTAAATACCCCAAAATCGTGATCGATCCAAACGAAAATCTCGAAAAAAAATTTATTCGACGTGGCAAGTGGCTGTATTTTTTCACGTTTTTTTTCGGTCCTGTCAGCTACGCCGTCAAGATCATCCTATCAGGGACACTCTCGGTCGAGGAAATCTGAATCCTCTACGGTGTGGTCAGTCTCGTGATGCTCCTCGCCACGTACAATGACCTCGGATGCACCCAGGCGCTCAACTATTTTCTGCCAAAGGCGGCGGCAGTGTGAGACTGGTCACGATTTCGCGCGTATCTCGCAGTGGCATTCGGCGCGCAGATAGTGACCAGCGTACTCATCGGCGCCATCTTGTTTTTCAGTCGAAATGCCCTCGCCATCGGATATTTTCACGATGCACGAGCGGCGGACGTCATCGCGGTATTTTGTTTGTTTTTCCTCGGGGTCAATATCTTTCAGATTGCGACTACCGTTTTTGAGGCGACGCAAAACACTTTTTTGCAAAAATGAGCTGAGTTTGTCCGTCTCGCGAGCATGCTCGCATTCGTCGTGGTACTCTGGTTTTCGGGTGCGAGCACGATCTCGGCATACGCGCCCGCATGGATATTCGGTCTCGGGATGGGCATCGCCGTGTCGCTCGTGCCGCTTTATCGCTCCTACTGGCGCGCGTATCTCGCCCATGTCCCGACCGCGATCACTCGCCGAGAGCTGGGTCAGTTTGTCCGATACGCCCTCTGGGTCGTCCTCACGGCAAATGTCACCATGATCCTCGCTCAGGTGGATATGCAGATCGTGCTCTTGCTGCTCGGGACGAGAGAGGCGGGATACTACTCAAACTATCTCTCGCTCATCAATATTCCCTTTATCTTCAGCGTACCCGCGATACACTTTCTCTTTCCCGTCATCGCGCACATGGACGACGAGACCGCCCGAAAAAAAATCCGCATCCTCAAGGGTGCGTTTACCCGGGCGTTTGTCGTATTTGGACTGCTGTCCGGAGGATTTCTCTTTGCATTTTCCGAGCCGATGGCGGTGCTGTTTTTCGGTGAGGCGTATCGCGCATCGGGAGTCATCCTCGCCTACAGTAGCCTCCTGATCGTGTTCAATCTTTTGCTCCAGCTCAATTTTCAGATCCTGGGTGCGACCGATCGCATGAAAATCCGCATGATCATTTTGATCGTGGGACTCGTCGTGAATATCGGCGCTTCTCTGGCACTGATAGAGGGACTCGGCACGAGCGGCGTGAGTCTGGGTGTCGCCATCGCGTGGGTCGTCATGTACGGACTGTCGGAGTATGTTTTGAAAAAAGAAGCAAGTGAACTCCGAATCCTGTTTATCATCAAAAATATCGTGGCACTGATCGTCATCGTGGCGGCGTGACGATACATCACTCCCATGCTCCCGGATGATCGTATCCTGCTTCTTGTGATACTTGGCGGGCTGGGATTTTCGTCTATACTCGTCTACGCTCTCGCCAATTTCTCCGATACCCGAAACATCATCCGGACACTGCGGCGTGCTAGGCGCTCCGACTCCTCATAAATCTCCTCTATGCTCGGCTTTCTCCTGCGCTTGTTTTTCGTGGTCATCGTCGCGACGCTCGTCATATTTCTCTACTATGCGGACGGTCTTCGGGAGGTGACGTGGGATGCGATCGCCCGCTCATGAGACATCGCGGGTATTCCGGTGTACATCTTCGGTGTATCGCTCGCCTATCTGGCGTACAAAATCATCCTCGTCGTTTTCAATGCAAAGACCATCATCCTGCGACCGATATATCCCGGACTGCTCCTGATCGCACAAGTGCTCGTCGTATGTATCCTGTACTTCACGGTGCTCGAGGAGGCGGGAATGCCGGGATCCGTCGCGGGTAATGCGCTCACATTATTTGCATCCATCATCGGATACCTCGTCCTCCCGCTCGGGCTCGGACTGCTCTGGTGGGCACTCGGCATGCGGGTCGCGCGCATACTGGGACTCGCACAGTCCATGCAGCAAAACAGTGGTCTGTGCACACTGCTGCCGCTCGGGCTCGGACTCGCGAAATTTGCGAGTATCATGGCGGTGCTCGGGTTTTTCGGGCTGTATACTGTCTGGACACTGCTACTGACAGTGTGAGTATTTGCGATCATTTCCCATAAAGAACTCCGACAAGCCGTCGCATCCCTCTGGACATACGCAGTCGAATATCGGGCGCACCGCGGTGGACGCGACTGGATGGAAAATCTCAATCTGCCGCTGATCACACTCGAATTTTCACTCTTTGTCATCACGCTCGTTCTCGCAGTAAATTTTCTGAGTATCGTCCGTCCGCTCCCCATAGGCTGGGACGACCTCGGCGTCTATATGAACTATCCCCGTCTCATGGCGACACAGGGCTTTATACTGCCCGGCATGGGACTGGCCTCATGGCAGACGGTGACGGGTATCGGCTATCTGGCGGGGTCGGCGACGCAGGCATTTTTTCTCAATAATCTGGGGGGCATCCTCGCCGCCATCGGCGTCTGGACGGCGATATCGGGACTTTTGATGCGACGAGCGACATTTCTGCATCTGCCGTCGATCATGACCGCGATCGTCATCGCGACGCCCATGATCATATTTCAGCAGGCGAAGGACATGAAGCTCGATCCGGCACTCCTCTTCGTGAGTATCACGGCGCTCTACACGGCAATCTGGTACGTGCGCGAGCGGGTAATACCGGGTATGCAGTCAGGGGCATTCCGGTTTTTCACTCGGGAAAATATCCTCTGGATGATGATCATCGGAGTGCTTACCGGTTTCGCCTTTACCATAAAGCTCACGGCGGTGATGCTGCTCTTGTGACTCGTCTCGGTATTTGCGGGTGCGGTCTTTGGCGTGGTGGGATTTCTCTCGTTTTTTGCATTTTTGATCGCGAGCTTTACGGGACTCTGACTCTGGGAATTTCTCAAAGTGGTGATCCCCGAGACATGAGGAGTATCGCTCGGAGTCATCACGATGGTATTTTCAGCGCTCGCCATCCTCGGCTACGCCATCATCATCGTATGATGGTGAGATAGAAAATTTCTCGGCGCGGTCGGATGGATAGCGGTATTTTTCGCAGGATGCGTCTGAGTGGTCGCACCGTGGCTGGTATTTCACGCCGTGCATTTTGAAAATGCTCCGACGATCCAAACGCTCATAAGCGGAGAATCACCCCGGTTCAAACCGGATTTTGAGGCGATCTACACTCCCGAAGAACTCTCCGAACGCCAGTCACGATACGAACGCGTCATCGCCGCAGACAGAGAGGGACAAACAACCAATGAAGATTTTTGACGGTATCTGGGCTACGAACCGGGTATCAACAACTACCTGAAGCTCCCGTACAACATGACGATGCAGACAAATCAAAGCGGAGCATTTACGCAGATCGGGTACTGGTACCTCGCATTTTTTCCCGGTATTCTCCTCTTTCTCCCGCAGCGATGGTGGTTTTCTCTGCTCATCGTCTCATCCACGCTCGCCTATCTCGCCTATACGGCGGCGCCCCCCATCGCGGATGCCATCGCCTCCGCAGTCCGACAGGGGACGATAGGATCACACTCCATCACGGCATCCGTATGAGACGCGCTCCAGCACACACGAGGCATGACGGAATTTTTTTCCGGATGGATGCTCCCCGAGGGATACGGCATCCTCCTCGGGATTTTGATAGCGTTCACACTCGCCCTCCGATACGGTACGCGACAGGTGCATGAGGGCAGCTCTCGCGAATGGAGGACACTCTGGGCGCTTGCGCTTTTTTGATCGGTGTACGCATTTTTGTACGGACTCTCGGGGCACGGCATTCCGTGGTACGGCATCATGCTGTACTTTATCCTGCTCTCGTATATCGCCGTCGCAGCATCGCATATGTCTCGTATCGATGAGCATGAGAGCGGCAAATCCCGGTACGTCCGATTTTTTGCGTCCGGTATCTTCATGATGATCGTCGGGATATTTTTTATTCGTACTGGTATTCCAGAAGCATTTGAGAGTCTGCATGAGCGCGGATACGAGCTCTATCGATCCGGACGACAAACGGCAAACGAGAGCATATTTTCCAGTCAGCCGAAATACCTGCCCATCCTCGCGCATCTGAATATATCCGACAGAGATGCGCTGTTTGATCGGGTGATGCAGACGGTGAAAGCACCGCTTTTGCGTCATACTCTGGAGGAAAATCTCGCAGAAACGCGAAATTTTCAGACTCTGGAAATCATCCTGCGAAGCATCCTCGCTGCCGATATCACACGGATCGCTGACATCTCTCCCGTCGAGGCGACGAGTATCCGAAACGACGCCCAGGATACACTCGAGGCACTGTATGATCTCGTGCTCTTTCCGCCGGAGGATATCCGCGAGACCGGTCCCATCTATCGCATCGGGACGTTTCTGACCTACTTTATCGATGATAATCCTCGACGCTACTACGAGGATAGTCTCGTGCGGCGATTCGATGTATTTTTCGCTCACGACGATCCCGACACGACCATCGAGCACATGAGCGATGCCGGGTTTGGATTTCTGCTGGTGGATCTGAATGCTGCGACGATAGACAAAGATCCCCGTCGCGATCTCACTCGCCGATTCGAGGGTCTGATTTTGGCATTTCAGAGTGACAGACTACAGCTCATCGCGACCGACAGTCCCTGTCTGGAGCTCGCCCTCGCACAAAAAAATATCCTCACAAGAGACGAATTTATCACGCTCGCGCATGTCAACTCCGAGTCGTACATGCAGACTGATGCCGGACTCTCGCGCATCCACCGCAGCCAAAAACTCTCCGCATGCCGTGGATATATCGCCGAGCTCGCCCGTACCAATGCGCTGCCGACGGATGCGAGTCGATCATTTGATTGGCTTTCGAGTGCGATCGAGCGAAGTCCCAGCATGAGTGATCAACAACTCTCCAAGCTCATAGCGCAAAACGTGGGTCATGGCTGGACAGCGCTGTTTCGGGTGCTGCCGGATAGACCCGTACAGTCTGCTATCGAAGAAAGTGCGCCACCGTCAGGATCCGCCCCCGAGATGGACGGATAAATCGCTCGACGACCGGCGAGAGAAATTCGCTCGGGACGATATGAAAATCAGCATGCGAGAGCAGATTTCGAAGGTGTTTCACCTTGAAATACTTTGCGACCAGATAGGCGAGCTTGGGGGGATTTTTGGTATGTCCGCATGCAAGCCACGAAAAAAGCGAATCATCCACCGGCATATCATCCATCCCTCGCATCGCACTCGCAAAGGGATGAAAGAGCGAAAAGTCGTGATACGTATGGATATGCAGCGTACGCGCAGCCAAAAGCCGCTCGATCGTGGCGATATCAAATACCTTTGTGATGCCGTGTGTCCAGACGATCTCGGGACGAAATTCGTCCAGGATGGTGCGTACCTCCCTCCTCCCCCACCCTCGCGCAAACGTCGCGAGCATATCGCGGATTTTCTCGGATTTCGACAGGCGCCAATTTTCGACTTTTTTTCCAAATAATCGCACGTCGCATCCCGCCTGCGAGAGTGCGTCCGCAATGTCGAGCACGTGCCGCTCTGTCCCGCCGATGGCGTCGATATAGTCGGAGACGAGGAGGATTTTTTTGCGTGATCAGAGGATCGGCGACATGTGTTCGAGCCACGCTTCTTTTGTAAATTTTTGTGTACACGCATGGGCATTCGGGCGGATCTGATCAGAGTGCTTGCGAATATGCGCGAGAATACCGGCAAGACGATCCGCAGCGTCATCCGAAAAAACATCGATTGCAAGTTCTTCGGGGATAAACTGCTCCAGTCCGCCGACGCGCGGTCCGATCACGGGCGTCCCGACAGAGAGCGCCTCGAGCGCACTGTACCCGAATGTCTCTACAAAGCGCGATGGCATGCAGACGCCATCCGACATTGCAAATATCTCCAGTACCTCGGACACTGTCCTCCATCCCAGACGGATGATATGCACGCGATCTCGAGATGCCAGTGAATCGATATCGGCAATCGGCACACTGCGACCGTCGATGACATCCGCCCGGGCATCCAGGAGTCGCTCAAGCGGTCAGCTTCCTGCGACGAGCAGTCGTATCGGAATGTGTTTTCAAATCGCATCAAGCACGACAAGAAGTCGATCAAATCCCTTTTCCTCCGACAGTCTCCCGGCAAACGAGAGTGTAAATCTATCATCGCAGCGCATGGATCCGGGCATTACGGACGGGAGAGACGACGATACCGAGCAGTGTGAAAAGCGCAATGGATATATACAGCGCCTCAAAGGTGTGCAAAAATACATTCATCGCAAGTACGCTGGACACCATCCAAAACAGCACCGGCGAAAATGCAAATGTCCGCCACATGATGACGAGCATGATCCAGACAAAGAGAACAAAAGCTACGACTCACCCCTCGACGAGCTGCTGGATATACCAGCTCTCGGGGATGGTGTAGTCCTCCATATCGCGCAGCTCGTCACTGGAAAGTGCCGTAACATCGTACGTATGTCGCGATCCCGGACCGGCGGCGGCGAGTCCGTGTCCCCAGGGCTTTTCTACAAAGCGCTCGAGTCCGATCGTCATGCGCTCCAGATGTCCTTTTGTAGAGCCTTCACGCAAAAATATTTTTTCGAGAGAGTGCTCGTACCGCAGATAAAATCCAAATCCGAGCACCCCTGCGATGAGTGCGAGGGAGAGGAGCGTATACCGGTATTTCTTTATGATCGTGCGCAGGAGGAGTGCGAGCGTCAGACCACTCGCCAAGATGATGCCGACGAGGGCACTGCGCGAATAGGTGAGGAGGATGAGTCCGAGTAGCACGAGCGTCCAGAGCGCCGCGATGCCCCAGTAGTCACGCCGCGTACGCACCGAGTACCAGAGTGCGCCGAGTGATACGAGCAGAAAATACGCCGTCGGATTTGGTCCGTCGAATATCCCCTGAAACCGCCGCACATTCGCCTGCGGAATGCCGTGATAGATAGGAATGCTCTCACCGAGTGACCAGTTTGAGAGATTGGCGGAAAATCAAAAATACAAAAGAATATCCTCACCGACCGCGAATCGTACGAGTATTCCCATGAGGATGGCAATGGTAGCGCTCAAGAGAAAGAGGCGGACATAGTACGACACCGATCGTGAGAGCAGGTATGCCCCGTGTTTATAGAGGATGAGTACAAAGAGAAACTCGAATGCATACCGTCCGCCGTAGACGATCCCCGCGATCGATGTCCCCGATACGAGCGAAATCATAAGCATATACGCGACGTAGCCGCCGACGAGCCAGTCGAGCACATCGAGCTTTGGAAATGCGCGCCGTCGGATACAGTCGGCTACGAGCAGTCAAGCAAGTACAAGCAGGACGATTTCTTTCCAAAAAGCGACGTATGGGATGCCAACCTCAAACTGAAAAAATATGGACAGCAGCACATGAAACGGCAGCAGTACGAGCAGGAGTCGGGTGAGTCGGTCAAACATGTGAAAATGATGAGGGTTGATTATCATATAGAGACGAATACAATTCGCAATCCCATTTGTTTTTCTCCAAAGACGAAACATCATGCCCATCAATCCGGAAAAAGTCCAAAGCGCCGCAAATGCTCTCCGCCGAGTCCCGTATGTCGACGAGACGTGTATCGGGTGCGAGACCTGCGTGCATGTCGCTCCCGAGGTGTTTGAGATGGACGAAGACGAAGGCGTCGCCATCGTCAAACCCTGCGAATCCTACGAGGGAAAAGATGTGGACGACGCCATCGCCGCCTGTCCCGTGGGCGCCATCAGCTGGCGGGAAAGCAAAGAGTAAGAGTGAAATTTATTCAGCCGACAACAGGTGTGTCGTCGTCAATTTGCCGCTGTCCGGAGATCCGAAGAGAAAGGTGAGTATACGATGACGCGACTACAACAACGGCTCCGAAAAATTCCCAAGCGTCTCGATGACCGACTGATGCTGCTCCTTTCCCGCCGTCTTCGCTTCTTCGAGCGGGCGAGCGTACCGGGCGCGCGAGAGCGCGTAGAGATCTGCGATCACATCGTGCCGGATATGAGCATCGGGTGTGTATACTGTACGCAGACTCATGGGATCTTTGGACTGTCATTTCACGAGTGTCTTGCAGTAAAATTCGCGCGCGTCGAGATTCGCGAGATCGTATGCCGTGACAAAAGGCGTGAGGTGTTTTTCCAGGATGAGCGCGTCGTCGCTCGCCACGCGAAACGACATGAGTGTCCCCACATTTCCAAATATCGCCCGGGAAATAGCATCCGGCATCTGACTGAGATACTGGTGGGCGACGGTGAGCCCCAGTCCGTATTTTCGTGCCTCGGAGAGGATCTCGCCAAATGTATCGGTGGCAAAATTTTGAAACTCGTCGATATAGAGAAAAAATGGTGTGCGTTCGGATTTGTCCATGCCCTGCCGCGACATCGCCGACTGAAATAATTTTGTGACAAACATCGCCCCGAGAAATCCCATGATCTCCTCCTGCAGCTGTCATTTCGGCAGCTTTATGATGAGGATTTTTTTCTGCTGCATCGCAGCAAAGAAATCGAGCTTGCTCTCCTTTGCGGTGAAAATATTTTTGAGCATGTCGACGGAGAGGAGTTGTCCGACTTTATTGAGGATCGGCATGATCGCCTCCGTGTTGAATTGCTGGGACCACGCTGCAAATTCATTTGTCCAGAAATTTCTGACCACGTCGTCCGTGATATGCTCTACCATATGGTAGCGATGATCGCGATCCGTGAGCGCCCGGATGATATCAAAGAGCGTCGAACCGGGTGTATCGAGAAGTCCCAAGAAGACCATGCGCAGGACGTGCTCCAGCTTCGCATTCCAGTTTGCTCCGAAAAATTTTCGAAAAATATCGATAAATCCCTTTGCGAGGATCTGGCGCGACTGGCTCGTGCGGACATCCAGCGGATTGAAACAAAAGGGATACTGGGTATCCGTCGGATCAAATATGATGACATCCTCGATGCGCGACTCCGGCAGACGCATCAGTACCTCCTCTACCAGATCGCCGTGCGGATCTATGAGTCCCACGCCGTGTCCGCGCGCGAGGTCGCTTGCGATCGCATGCTCCAGGAGTTTCGATTTTCCCACACCGGTCTTTCCGATGACGTAGGTATGCCGCAGGCGATCCTCATCGTACACCGCGATGGGCACGCGTGTAGAGCGATAGTCGGATATGCCGATGATCTGCATCGGACCGTCGTACGGCTTTGGGATGATCTCGCCCGACTCGGCATGCAGCTGCCCCGGTATCGTGGGGATGCCGGTGGGCGGGCTAAATTTCGCGGATTTTACCTTCACCAGGGCGGTCTCGTTTGTCGGACTGTATGGGAAATGAAAGAGGCTCGAGAGCTCTTCGCTTGAGAGGATCGTGGATTTCGTGCGCGCGGTAAAGAATCCTTTCTGCGGGTACGGCAGCATTCGCAGGACGAGACGATTTTGCGGATAGTTGTCGTAGATCAGAAAATTATGAAAAATCGTGCGTGCTTTCGCCTCGGCGTCGATGCGATCCGCACCCTCTACGAGCAGTATTAGACGCGTACGAAACAGCTCTTGGTCGAGCTTTTTCGAAAAGTATTTGTACCCGTCGCTTTTCCAGTTTTTCTGGATTTTATAGTTGAAAACATAGCGAAAAAACGTGAGAAGAAGTCGCAGGCGAAAGAGGAGCTTTCGTACCTGTGTCACGATATAAAATCACATTCCCTCCGAGACGATAGGCTGCACATCCACGACGTAGGCGGCGCGATCGCGGGAAATATCGAGATTTTCAAACGTGCGAAAGAGTCGGTAGATAAATTCGGTCTTCGGATCATTTTGATATTTGAGCGGGAAAAATTCCCGATTTTCCAAAGAGATCTCGGCGATGATGGTACGCTCGGGATCGTACTCCAGTGAGGCGATCGCAGACTCCAGCTGAAATCGCGGATACGACGAATAAAACTGTGTCTCCACGGCACTCGCATAGCCATCAGAGACGCTTGCGCCGTAAAATAGCTCTCCCCTCTCGGCATGCAGCGAAAAGGCGATTCGGGCGTCCTTGAGGGTTTGTCCGATTTTATCCAAAAAATCACGAAAACTCTCCTGGGGATTTTCATGACCGTGAAAGACCTTGATCCGACGAAAAAGCATGAGACTCGGATATTTCGTAAAGCACCAAAAAATCTACACAAACAAATATACGATTCTCGCGTATGCTGTCAAATGTCGGGATACCAATTGTCCTTTCAAAATATCCGAGTGCAAATGTCTGCAAAGCCCGCAAAAAAAGTACGTGACTCATAAGAACCTTTTGATATACTGGTGTTTTTACGTAGCATTTTTCATCCATGACTTCTCTGTTTCGTCGCTGTCTCGCGCTCTGCCTCGGATGCGCGCTCGTCTTTTCGGCGACTGTCCCCGCTTTCGCTTTTACCCGCGCCGTGACGGTCTGAGAATTTTTCGTAGAGTACTACGGCGCCATCCTGGACGACGCGCCGCGTGCAACCGAATACATCGAGCTATACTATACAAATGTCGAAGAAGCCACACCCCTCTATGATGCGCTCCAGCGGGCGGTATACTACGACATGATCCCGAATCGGCAAGTCAATATCGAGCTCTCGCGACCCATGAGTGTCAATTCGTTTTTACGAATTGTCGAGCGGGATTTCGGTCTCGATCTGGATTTCGAAGACGATGTCGTACCGCTCACCTCGCTGGATCTCGCGGCGTCACTCTCGGAGCTTCAGGATCTCGAGCCGCTCAGTCGCATACGAAGTGATACAAACGGCTTTACGGCAAGCGAGCAATTTCCGATCCTCCTCGACGTCTACGAAAAGCTCAAAACTCGACATATCGAGGGAGACAGCATCTCCGACGAAGCACTGGTGCGATGAGCGATCGAGGGCATGGTGGAGGTGATGGACGATGAGTTTAGCGCCTACTTTCCGCCGAGTGAAAATGACGTATTTCGAGAGCATCTCGAGGGAGAATTTGAGGGAATCGGCGCGTATGTGGATATGGAAGAACCGGGCAAATTTGTCATCATCTCGCCGATCCCCGGTACGCCCGCAGATCGTGCCGGTCTCGCACCGGGCGATATCATCCGCGCGATAGACGACGAGCCTATCACCGAATCGACGACGACCGACGAGGCGATCGCCCGCATCAAATGACCGGCATGAACCCGGGTCAAGCTCCTGATCGAGCGGGACGGCGAGATGCTCACAGTGTCCGTAGAGCGCGCGAAAATCGAAATACCGTTTGTAGAGTATGAGCGTCTCGACTCGGGAGCAGACTACATACGCATCACCACATTTTGAGACCGGGTCGCACAGGAATTCGCGACAGCGATGCAAAACGTGCGGGAAAATGAAACCGGTTCGCGCGTCATCATCGACCTGCGAAATAACCCGGGCGGCAGCCTCGACGCGGTAGAGCGGATGCTCTCGGACTTCGTCGTGCCTGCCGGTGAGCCGACGGTGCTCGTGCGCTCGCGCGAAGACGAGGAGATAGCGGTGAGCTCCGGCGAAAATCGTCCACTCCTGTACGACCGCGAAGTCGTCATCCTCATCAATGAATGAAGCGCATCAGCATCGGAAATTTTCGCGCTGGTGGTGCGCGACTACCTGCCGCACGCCCTCATCATCGGCACGCAGAGCTACGGTAAAGGCTCCGTCCAAAACTACTTTCCGTATCGTGATGGCTCGGCACTGAAATTCACCACCGCCAAATGGTTTTCCGCGAAGTCAAAAGACGGAATCGACGGCGAGGGTGTCGCACCCGATGTCATCCTCGATCCGGAGGAGTACGACGATCAGGCGATACTGGAGTATGCGCAGAGTGTGGAGATGGACAAATAAATGCGTATTGTATCAGCTATGCTGTGATAAAATCTGCTACGATTTCCCCTCGTTTTATCACTCATCAATGGTGTAGAGCTGTGGATGATTCGTATAGCTAAAATCGTAATCTCATCATCACAATAATCATCGCTGCACGACTGAAATACAACCCCTCTTCGTGACATCCGGCTGTCGAGGCAATGTAGTAATACAAAAAGAGAGTCTGTTGCCGGAAGGTTTATCATGAATTCTCCAGTCTACGACATCAAAACCCCCGACTGGCGTCGAGGATTTTGCTCACAGGGCGAGAGATGTCAGGTCATCGTACACGGTATGAATCTCGCCTATTTTCTCCAGAAGCTCATCAAAACGTCGTGTCTACTGTTTCCACTCCAGTGCGTCTACACGCTCGTAGTCATCATCCATATCATGCAGTGTCATGTGATCATCGCTCACTACAAAGAGCGTATCGTCAAAGTAGAGATTTCGCGTGACCATGTACTGCCGATACTGCCAGCGCTGCTGAGCGATATACGTCTCGATGGGTGCGTCGGCGTAGCAGTACGGAGGGATATAGTCGGTCTTGTCCGGGCAGTAGGTCCCGCCGCCGATGATCTCTACACACTGCGTTTCACGAGTAGCACGCTCACTGTACTCCAGGCATTCCTCCTCGCGCTTTTGTTTGAAATCCGCAGAATCGAAGTGCGTGATCCGTGCCTCCTCGGCGATGCGCGCAGGCGTGACAGAGACGGCGAGCGTCCCAAAAAACGCATCGGTAATGCGATACTCTTCAAATTCGTCGTCGTGCCAGCTCAGCTCTACCGGCATGAAGAGGAGATTTTTTGACGCATTCCAGACGAAGAGTCGGGGATTATTGAGCACTTCGGACGAGCTGCCGCGCCCTCCGAATGTCGCACTCGTCTTTTGTGCGACGTAGATGCGCGACGGATCGACGTCGTCCAGACACTCCTCGTAGCGCACGTCGTCCACTCACTGCAGCGCTCCGCATCGACTCTCCGCCGTCTCCGAGCGAGTGTAGTCGATCTCGTATAGCGAGACCTGGACGCCCGCGGTTTGTGTGCCACCCCACTGATTTTCCATCGTATCGTAGCCGAGACCGATGAGATGATTGTCATCGTAGGGATGCAGATAGGTGGAAAATCCCGGTATTTTCAGCTCTCCGATGATCTCGGGATCACTCGGATCGGCGATGTCTATGACGAAAAGCGGATCAATGGCGCGAAACGTCACGAGGTAGAGCTTGTCACCGATGTAGCGCGACGATTTGAATTCCTCGCCCGGTGCGATATCCGTCACCGACCCGATTTTTTCCAGATTTTCATCCAGCACAAACAGATGCGTGGCGCGCTCGGGATGCCAGACGCTCGTGATGATCTGAAAATTTCCGTTTCGTTCGTTCATCGAGTACTGATTGAGCGGAGCACCGGCGACGAATGCGCTCGCCTCATAGTCCACCTCGAGCTCGTCCACCGAAAATTTATGAATGATGGTATTGGTCGTGGAAAATCCTCCTATCGGCAGGATGCAGCGTGCGAGCTCCGGACAAAAGAAATCACCGGGAGTACTGGTATAGACGCGGGTCGTGAGGTAGAGATTTTCCAGGCTCATGTAGATCTCGGAGACGTCTCCGAGTACTGCTTTCGTCTCGATACTGCTCTGGGCGTCGGAGAGATCGATCGTGGAGATCGTCACCATCCGGGGCGTGAATCCGAGCTCCTCTATCGTCTCGTCGTCAGGGAGCAGGTACTCGATCTCGTCGCAGCTCGCCGCCTCGTCGATTTCGACGCTGTACGGGAGTGTCTTATTATTGACTTTTAGCTCTCCGGTCTGTCCCTCCGCAGTACGATGGATATCGGCATAGTGCGGTAAAATCCGCGCCTCGTCCATCGCCTCTCGGATATCCTCGACACTCATGCCTCGCGTGTGATTTTTGAGGACTGGGGAAATATAGTTGCTGGAGACGACATAGAGCGTATCACCGATGACTCGCGAGCGATCCAGCGATCCGTCCACGAGGCTGTAGCGCTCGATCTTTAGATCAGAGATATCCGAGACGTCGTAAACGACGACCGCCGTTTTATTGGTATAGTCGTACCAGATACGCGAATTGTGCGTCCTGGGCGACGAGTATCGCGATGCCAAAATGACGAGCTTGTCGTTTCGCAGATACAGCTCGGGATTGTAAAACGAATCGGGAATCTTTATAGAGCGAATGATCTCGACACGATCCGTCGGAAATGCGCGAGCGATAAAGACGCTTTTTGCGTGCTCATTGTAGTAGTAGATGAATTCTCCATCCGTCTTGATGCGCTCGGACTCGTCGACACCCAAAACCTGTACATTCGTATCGGAAAAATCTTCCGCTTTTACTCCCTGCGATACGGCACCTCCGCGTCCGAATCCATCGGCACCGTTTGTCTCTATGGCCTCGTCGTCGAAATCCAGAGCGTCGTCCTCGGCAAAATCCACAAATGGCACCGGTCCCCGGGGATACGGATAGTACTGATAGGTCTTCGCGAAAATCTCTGCCATGCGATCTTTGAAATCATCACAGCTCGAAAACTGCTGCATTCGCACCGAGATCTCGCGCTCGATCTCTCGTCCCTCCAGATCCTCCAGCTGCGTATCTTCAAAATCTTCTTCGACACCTTCGCAAGAAGATACCGGCTCCCATCCCTCGGGGACGTCACACGGCGTGGAAAACTCCCGACACTCGTTTGTCTCGGGATCGACCGCGGGCTGGATTACTTGGATACAAGACACGTCTTCGCTGCCAGTATCGGCATCCTCCTGAGCGAGAGCGTGCACGGGAACAAGCGTCGCAAAAACGACAAGCGGTAACAGTGTACGTTTCATAAAAAGAGAAATTATAAACTATGTAAGTGCTCGAGCAGCGTGGTCACTATACGCCGATTTATAAAAATCAAAAGCTGGCTGCGTGATTTTTTCGTGAATGCAAAAATCCGCCAAAGCGGATATCTGCTGTTGAGTCTTTGTGGAGCCACCTATCGGACTTGAACCGATGACCTACGGTTTACGATACCGCCGCTCTACCAACTGAGCTAAGGTGGCAAAGTGCTCATCACTATACGAAGAATTTTCTTTTTGCAAGTCTTTTTGATCGTCGCTCATCACTGTAAAAATAGAAGCGCGTATTGTAAAATAATGATTTTTTCATAGGATGCGCACTACGCTCATAGTATTCCCTACTGCCGTTTTTTATGAAAATTGCCTCTCTGCTCGTGCTCTGCGCCTCGCTTACACTGACCGCATGCGGCGAGACGACCCCCACCGTCGACAAGACCATCCCATCTCCGACCGTCGGCGATCCGGACGCTGGCGTCTCGATGACGATCTACTCCGATCATCAGTGTTCCGCGTGTGCGGTATTTCATGAGTATGCTGAAAAACGCATCATAGACGAGTACGCAAATACCGGAAGGCTTCATATCACCTACAAACACTTTCCGCTCGATATCCATCCAAATGCCGAGCGAGACGCACTCGCGGCGCTCTGTGCTGAGGCGCAGGATCGCTATCTGGACTACGCGGACGCGATCTACGCTCTCGAGTCGGAGCGAGGCGGACGCCGAGTTTCCGATGGGGATCGCATCGATCTCGCGCAGGATCTGGAGCTCGACGTACCGACATTTACGACCTGTATGCAGGAAAGTCACTATCTCACCCAGGTACGCGACGAGTACCGGGAGGCGATGGAGAAAGATCTTCCCGGTACGCCGAGTGTCCTCATAGACGGCTCGCTCGTACGCTACTCGACGCTCGATGAGCTCCTGCGTCTGATCGACGCCGCAGTCGAAAATGCCGAGACCGAAAGCGAATCGTAGACGATACTGATATGATGGTATGAGCGTATCGCGCCCGATAACAGGCGACTTGGTCGCTCGAACGCAGTATGTCTAATAGTTGTCGGTCCAGTCGTTTTGAAAGACGATAGTGCCCCGTCCCCGCTGAAATATCGTCGTATCCGCATCGTGAATATGCTCGGGTAACGACGCGTGAGCACTCGTAGCATCCGGATAAAAATGGATGCACTCCCGTGAAAATCCAGCGTCCTCCAGTCATCGAGCCAGGGCACGAGTCGAGGAATTGTCGATGAGGATCACACGATCGTAGGCGTCGGCTATCTCGGCTCCGAGCAGGTGGTGAATCCGCAGTGCATCGGATCAGAGCTCGACGAGTCACGGTGTCACGAGTATCGCTCCTGCAGGCTTCGGGGTGTCCCGCATGATCTTCGCCGCCGCTCGAAATCCCTCGACATTGCCATTGTAGCTGTCGTCTATGATCGTCAGATTTGCCGCGGGATTTCGCATCACTGCCAGCCGATGCGCGACAAACGGTATGGACTTTACTGCATTGTGGATATCGGCGTCGTCGACTCCGAGCGATCGCGCGATACGCACGGCGATGGCAAACGCCGGTCAGAGATGCTCGCCCAAAAGTGGCGTCTGGAGCGCGAGTCCGTCGATCACGAAACGACTGCCGGAAAAATCCTCAAGCGGCTCGTAGGCGATATGCGCATCGCACTCGACGATCTGCGCGCGGATGTCGGATCCATACCGCTCCAGTCACGTCCGCACATACTCGCTCTCGGTATGAAAATGACAGGCGTCCGCCGCATCCAGCGACAGCGGCAGCTCGAATATCGTATCGATGATCGCGTCGATCGTCCCCATCCGCTCGAGGTGCTGATGGGTGATCCCCGTCACGATGCTGATATCGGGACGCACGAGATGCGCAAGCTCTCGAATGTCGCCGCGATAGTGCTCACCCATCTCGATGATGGCGATATCGGGGATCCGATCAGACTCCAGACCGCTAAAAAGCTGCTTGACGCCCAGGGGCGTATTGAAATTTTCCTCGCTCCAGAGCACGTCATGCGACGAGGCGAGCATATGCGCGAGGATATGTTTTTGCGTCGTCTTTCCATAGCTGCCGGCGATGGCGATCACGCGCATTCACCGCGCTTTCATGTGCTGGATTTTCAGGCGCGTGCTCCGGATGAGCCGATATTTCAAAAATCGATCAAGCGGCAAGAGAAGGATATTTGCACAGACGATCCAGATCGGCATGAGCGTGATCAGCAGTACGGAGCCGAGCACCGTGATGACAATACTGATTTCAAAAAAGACAGTGCCGACTACGAATGCGCCAAAGCCCGCAACGAGAAACAAAGCCAAAACAAACAGGATCGCCCGCATCTTGGCGGTCCAGTCGATACACTGACGCGACGACCCGACAAAGAGAAACGCGGGATTTTGCAGTACGCTGCGCAGAAATCGGATGCTCTCATAGTGCTCGAGCTGCAGCAGGAGGAGGAGTCGGAGGATAGGGCGCATTATGCGTGTGAGTGAAAAAATGTATCTATCTCCCGGTAGACGGCATCGGGTACGTCCGAGAAAAAACAGTGCCCGCCGTCATACACGAAAAGCTGCGAACCCGCAATCAACGAGTGAATCGTCTCGGCGTCCGAGAGCGGCGTCTCGTCATCGTCGCGCCCCCACAAAAGCAGCGTCGGCACGGATATCCGCGCGTAGTCGGGACGACTGTCCTCGGCGATGATAGCGCGAAAAATCGCATACAGATCGCCGGCATTTCTCGCGTCCCGAGAGGAGGCATACCGGGAAATTCTCGATCGAAACCGGGAAAAACCCGGCAGTGAAAAAATATATTTTCACACTTGGGTGATGTATTTTCGCATCATAGAGCGCCGCGGAGGGACGCCCGCCGCCCCCG
Source organism: Candidatus Altimarinota bacterium (assembly GCA_028277205.1). GTDB lineage: Bacteria > Patescibacteriota > Gracilibacteria > BD1-5 > UBA2023 > JANQGT01. The sequence goes on along the minus strand of JANQGT010000027.1, from coordinate 7 downwards.
TGAGTAC
>JANQGT010000050.1 GCA_028277205.1 Candidatus Altimarinota bacterium | reverse complement strand
GTACTCATAGTAAAAAACCATACGAAATACCCATCCAGTATATCCGACTGTCAATAAGATCGTGGGTACACTCGTTTAGTCTTGGTGATCGCTTATTCGCGCGATTTATAGGCTTTCAAAAAGTAACAATGAGAGTGTCTCGAGCACGTCACTTTTGACAGTCTTTCGAATACTTGACAGCTTAGAGTGCTTATTTGTCATCTTCTCGGATTTTCTTCAAAACGAAGTCGAACATTCGCTTGTTTACATAATTTTTCAAGTCCTCATTGCAATCCAACTTTTGGTATAAATCGAAGTTGCTCCTAAACATTGAAATCAGCTCTTGAGCAAACACTTCATCAAACTTCACCTTCACAGCTTCGTTTGATTTGTTATTTTTGATTGCACCAGAGAAAGCGGCGTGCTTCATCAGCCTTTCAGTACGACATCTTGGTACTCGTGACGTTTCCAGCTTCCACGTAGGAGCTCGGTAATATTCCAGATGAGGCTGACTTTGGATTGAAAATTATTCATAGATTTAGTGTATTTTCTTGTCTAGAGTCTTACTTAATACGAAAAATCTAGCGAATAAACTGAAAACTCTTCAGGATGCTCAGTGCTTGCTCAAGTTCTTTTCGTTCACTCATATCAATCTCTTCATAACTGAGTACATCAGCATCGTAGAGCGGCTCGATCTGGACTCCTCCTGTATAGCTGCCAATATTCATATTGCTACAATACATCCCTTTCACTTTTTCTTGATATACGAGAGACTGACAGTCTCTTACTTTTTCATTGATGACTATAGAATTCTGCGCGTCCGCAAGCTCTCCGGCTCCCATGCCAGTTCTAAAGCTGGGTGTAAAAATTCCTCCGTCCGGATTATTGTATTTCTCTGATTCGACGATACCGAAACGCAATTCAAGTTCTCCACTTGGACTCGTAAATACATTTGATTCTACAAATACGCCGTGCGCTTTATCTTCATAATATTCATGCTGGGCTTTCCAGTCTTTGGGATATTGTAGAGTGTAGTTGTAGATCTCGTGTGTGTAGATTTGCTTTTCCTGTGAAGAAACTGATACATTTTCTGGGTGATCCATGCATGCGTACTGGCACGAGCTGTCATAGCTACACCGATAGCCGCAATAATATTCGGCTCCATTTTTCTCTTGAGATTTTGTTTTTCCCCAATTCTCACACGTTGCTTCTTTTTGAAATTCTTGAATTTCACAAACAGCTTCGCCAACCTGCGGTGTTCCCTCCGGATAGTAAAACCCTACCCAACTATCGGCTTGTTTTTGACAGCCAGTAAGCAGTAATCCAACGAGGGGAATGATGAGGAAGAGAATGTTCTTCATACTGCCTCAAACAAGGATTGAGACTCGCGAATTTTTAAAAACCGGTTCTTGGCGCGAGCGGAGTTTGGATGATTATATCAAAATCCGCACTCTTTCAAGTACAGATAAAATCTCTCGGGGATATATCCCTAAATAGTGTTCTCGCTTTGTGGTGCCAAGGGGCGGAATTGAACCACCGACACAAGGCTTTTCAGACTCTCATATTCAAGCGCAAAACTCAATAATTACACGAATACAAATAGCTTCTTTTTTGTGTATCTTCCATGAATGTAGTGCGCCCCGCACTTCTTTTTTTGTTATCATATCACGCTTATGAAAAATACACAAAACCTGTCATATCGACAGGTACTCGAGCGACGGACTCGGGAGCTTCTTTTGGAGAGTTTAGAGTATGACAAGTATGAGGAGCTCGAACAATCTCTTTGGCTCCGGACACTTCATACGCTCTCAGATCGTCATCTCGCTCGTCTGTATGATATTATCCTGTACTATAATATTCAAATGCGGACATTCCTCGAAGAACAAGAGGTACCCGTTTCATAATCACCACGATGAATACTATCGGGGGAGGCATTACTTTCCCCGGATATTCTTCATGCTTCTGACACTTCTCTGTTGCTCTTCCCGGACGCTCGAGCGCTCGGGGGTGTGGGGGCGGATAGCCCCCGCGATCACTCTCGTAAAAATCTTTGAAGAAAATTTGAGCGATAGCGTCGTTTCGATGGTGTTCGGCTACACTGGAATACGCGAGACGGTAGCGTACTGTCCTGTACTTCTTCCCGTCCGTCTCGCGCAAAGCGATTCATAAGCCGAGCATACAAGCGAAACGCAAATTTTGTGAAATGATTTTTGCTCTTTTTTTGGTTTTGTTCGTGAGAGAGACGGGCATAATAATGCCCGTCGGTACATCCACGCTGCGAGACTGCCGTTTGCGCGTCTGCATCAGATGCGTCAGTTGTTCTTTGTCGCAAGATTTGGTCAACTCTAAAAAATGGAATGCCTATGTTATTGGTGTGTCTGGATTTTGAGGCGTACGATAAAAAAACAGGGATACTCTCGCGTCGATTTAGTCTTGGTGATCGCTGATATGGATAACTCGCAAAACATCATCTTCGAAATAGCAAATCGCCCGGTATTTCTGCGTGATACGAAATTGCCAAACATCGAGTGCTCATCGCCATCGCCCTTTTCGCATTTTCAAATCTGCCATTTTTGAGTGTCCATCGAGCAAATATCCTTTTACTTTCGCGTACTGCTTCAAAATGCCTCGAGTCTGTAAATACTCCAAAACTTCTTTCGTCTCGATGACGTCCTTGATAGCAAGCATGCTTTATCGAATGGCAGGGATATTGACCCATTCGCTTTCGGGCAACTCTTTTGCCGCCTTGATTTTCTTTTCGTATTCCGCAGTACGTAAATCATATGCCAATTCCTGCTCTATATATTCAACCACTTTTCTGCGTTCCCCCTCCGAAAGTCCGGCAAACGTATCCGGCACCTCGATAGTGATCGTCGTACTCATAGCATAAAAGAAAGGGAAATACCTTTTCAGTATATCCACCTGTCAATAAGACGATAAATCTTCTAAACTTTTTCACCTATGGTCAAACGTAGCAGAAAATCCCGCTCCCGTTTTGAGGCTTCGGATATCATCCATGTGGGACTCGATGATCTAGAGCTCTATTTTCTGGGTGATAATCCGTTTCGCTTCGAGTTTGAAACCCATATCAATATAGACGGCTCTCCCGAGGGAGAGATCGTGATGGATCATTTGCGCTTCAAATACACGCTCGGACATGCTCCGTCTGGATATGAGCGCTCGATCAAATTCTTCTTGCTCGCCGATGTCTATCATCCGGATACAGACACGCACGAACCGGATGCTTTCAATGTCTTCTCCCTCTTCTGGGGAACAAAAGACCCGAATATCAAAATCAAAGGCAAAAACAAAGCGGTTTTTCATTCCACCTTCTTTATGTATCTAGAGCGCTTTATCGGCGTAGAGAAAAACTACGGATGGTTGCATGATTTCATCACTCGCAATTTTCGCATTGATTTTTCAAAACCGCACTTACATCGCTTCGATATCTGCGTAGATATCGCAAACCTCAAAAAGCAAGACATTATCCCGTACTTCAATCCCCATTGCTTTTCCGGTCGTATCGGCGCTATCAAGGATCAACCCGGATACTTCGAGACTGACTATATCAAACGCAAATCCTCGGATAAAAATCGAAACTATCTCATCCGCCTCTACGACAAAATCGAAGACACTCGTGTCAAAAGAAAGTGGGCGCTCTTCGATCACCTGAATACATACGAGGCAGTCACGCGCATCGAGATAGAATTTCGCTCTGATTTCTGCGATATTCTTACCAATCCAAAACCCGAGTGATGCGCCTTTGATGCTGAGGATGACGTATACACCATCATCACCGCCGAGGATCTACTACTTCGTCCCTCCGACTTTCTCGGCTCACTCTTTTACTCCAAGATCTCCAAATTCACTCCACTTTTTGATCGAGTGAACGGCTGGAAACAGCTCACATTTCAGCCATATCCAAAGAGTAAGAGCAAGCTTGCTCGTCAGTTTCTCGAATGCGCGCACATCCCCGCTGACTACATGAAGCGCTTTCTCGGGTACGCCCGGTCCATCCTTGAAAATACCGGACATCTCGGCTATTCACAAGCGGTGCTCGGCGTCGTGCTCGATGATCGCAGGAATACGAGACGACGCAATAAAAAGGTCGCTTCCGATCTGCTGAAATCTCCTGAGCGCTTTATCCGTGAAATGCTCCGCTATGCCTGCGCGCATCTCTCCATTGATCGTCTCAAACTCAATGACGTCCTCCGGGACTTCATTTTCACTCCCTCCTATTCTCAATCAAAAATTCATGCCAAACAAACGAAACTCCTTGCCGATGGTGCTGACCGAGATCGTCGATAAGCGCTATCCCTTTACGAGGGAGGATATTGATCTCATCCTCTCAACCTGTACTAAAGAGCAAAAAGCTCGATTTCACAATATGCAAGCATGACATCCGCACTGAAAAAACTTTTCCGACGCCGAACGCGTCTATGCGGATGCTCGGATGCTTGCGATTATTCTTGACCTTTCCTAACATATACACACCATGTCCGATTTCGAAAATCACAACTTCGATCATGATCGCGATAAAAGTCGACACAAGGATAAACGTCGAAAAATCATCGACTATCGTCTTGCATGTTTTATCTCTATTGCGATCAATCTTCTGCTCGTATTTTGGCTCTTTGCCATGTACAGTATTCCGCTTTCCGAACGTGTTTCTTCCTTATACTCGCAAAATCAGCAAACTTGGACGGAAATCCAAAAAATCAAAGAGCTTTTGAAATAGCAAAAAGCCCCCCTCTTTGCTACTCACGCAAAAATTGATATACTCCGAGCAATACACTCTAAAAGGCTCATGATTTATGAAGGCTCAGGCTGTTCGTCTCGATCCCGAGACTATAAGGCAACTCAAAGAACTTGAAATATATACTCAATGAGTGCATCTAAAATCATATGATGCAAAAATAGCACATTTGATTTGGCTCTATAAATCTTATAAAAACAATAATGGCGATATAGATCCTCATGATTGATGATCTCATATAGAGGTATAAATATTTGATTTTTGTTTGAAAAAAGTTTGACTTTTTATTTCCCCACAAATACAATGTGTTTGTGTCGTGTTTTTACTTTTTCTCTATTTTTATATATGGCAAACACAACACGTAAGTCTTCCCCTCGTACTCCTATTTATGAGAATGAGAACGGACGTTTTACCGTTTCTTCGTATTCCTTTACGATAGATAAGGGACAGCGTCAGGGTGAAGTCGTCGATATGGTGGAAATCCGCAATAGAGTCAATCAGTGGTCGGATGCCCACAAAGCATATATCGATCTTCCGCGGTATGTGAATATCACTGCCGATGCTTTTCGGGACATGGTAAATACCATTTCCGAGAGAATGAAGAGTGCCCCCGCCTCTTCTCAATAAAGCGGATCGCTCTTTTACAGAGATACCGAAAAACACTCTTACGCTCGTAGATTATTAGAGTGGTCTACGACGCCGGGGTGTTTTTTGCTTTATGGGCAGACATTGCCCTCCATACTTCCTTTCTTTTTCTTTATGGACACTCGTGTCCTGGCGCTCGCCCCTATGGCGGTCGGCGTCGCTCTTCTTACCGCCGGAATCACTTTTACGGGCGGTCTCGTTGATTTCGAGGCGGCGGATAATACGGCTATCGAGACGGGAGTCACAAACGGACTCTCGAACCTCTGGGCTGGATTTTCTTTTATCCTGCCGTATCTCGGTATCGCCGCCGGTGTGATCATGGTGATCGCATTCGGAATGTGGCTCGCTCGCGGTCGATTCTCGCGTTAGCGGATAGGGGCTCGAAAGACATCTCTTTCGTGTGGTGTCTTTCGGGAACGTGTTTCGTTAGCCCGTCTATGTCGACACTCTTTCTTCTCGTCACACACGCCCTCGAATTGTATATCGCGTTTTTCGTTTTGTTTATCGTGCATTTCGTTGCCATATTCTTTTCGCTTGTGACGCTCGGGCTTCTCTCTGGATTTTTCATACGTACTTTTTATCAGCGCTAATATGGAACCCGTATATGAAGTCTCGATGATCGGCACCTCTGAGACCCTTACAGAGTATCATCTCGAACTTTTGACTATCAAGAACGACGCCCTATACGTGCGCTATGACACCTTCGGATATCTCGCGCTTTTCGTGTTCATGTTATTTCTTCTTACATGGACACTTATTAATTTTGCTCTTCATTCTTTCCGATTCGGATATTTCTGATTTTCTTTCAAATGAAACAAATAATCCTCTCCCTCCTCCTCGCTCTCATTCTCTCTCCCGCTGTGGCACACGCCATCGCCCCAGATGGAAGCAAAAACCTGTATATAGACAATGATAAAACGCTCATTTATGATAATGGATCTACTGAGACCACTGTAGCAACAAATGCGTATGCGCTTTCGTACTACGATGGCAAGTTTATCTGGTTCGACGGCACTGCCGGCAATTTTCAGTATGTCGAGTATCCCGGTTTCGTCTGACCTGCCCAGTATTCGAGCGAAGTGTGGATACCTACGGATCCAGCCCCGGAGTTTTATGAGGGTAATGATGCCCAACACCGTGCATGACAGATGACTCCGTATGGATTTCTTTTTGTAAATGCGAATAAAGAGCTTGAATTTTGGTCGACGGATGATAATCAAACTACGACAACCATTGATCTCTCCGGTCATCTTTGATCTGTTGTCCCCATTCTTCGCTCTTATAGGATCGGAGGAAACGGCAATATTGTTTTGGCACTTTCTGATTTTGATAATACTGTATGACGTATTTGTGAATTTTCTGTAAATCCGTTGACGCTTGTGTCTTGCTATGCTTCATTCGAGATTATGTCTCAGCTTGATATTGATCACGATGGTATTTATGATGGCACTTTGTATATCAACAAAAGTACAGCAACTTTTGAGTATTATGAAGGTTATGACCTTGTTTATTCTGGTTCGTTTACTAATTTTCCTAATTTCCCTGATAACTATAGCACTACCCTGGTTGACTACCGCATATGAATTTATTTGTATGATGTTGTTACCCATGATTTTGACGATGTCCGCTTGTATATGACGTGGCATTTATGAAACTGACATTTTGATGAATTTAGCTTTGATGTTTTCACAAATACATTTGAATATATGGGTGTGATAAATAACTATCCCGATTATCCTAATGCTTTTGATTTCAATCAATATTTTTATCTCTCTAATCAGTATATAGACCTTTTCGGTGAAAATCCCGGTGATCCGTTTATCGAGTGAGGCGGCACCACCGGAGGTACCGGACAATCCTATGGAGACATTGAGTTTGAATATGATGAGCAAACCTGTACACCCACGTATTTCAGCGGATCCACGACCGGATACGTCGAGTCCTTTACCGAGGCAAACGTCGTCGATTTCTCAAACTCTGCACTTTGTCGGATCGGCGATAGTGCTCCCGAGGATCCGGATGCCGGTACGGACATCGCCAATCTCTATGGCGTCGGCGCGTGTGAAGCCGGATGGACGACCCCGCATGCAAACATTACCGCCCTTTCTGATGCCGGCTTTACCGGTCTGGATAGTCTCTTTCTCGCCGACGGTATTCATTCGCTCGGTATCACGTCCGATCTTGCGTACGCCTCTGATTTTGCCTCTGATACTGTCTCGTGAAGCGCGGGGAGCGAGACTATTGCCGATATTATCGGATCAATTGACGCCACAAATCACGGCGCAACATACTTCGCTACGGGAGATTTCGATGGTACCGGCGCTTTCCAGTTTGACGGTATTGATGACTATATAGAGCTTGGATATTCTCCCGATGTATTCGGTACCGGCTCGAGTGCGCAGTCGGGTAAAACCTACGTCGCGACGTTTCGAGGATACGGTACAATCGAGGCAAACACGGTTCTCACAAATACGCATTTCAGCTGGGACAATAATTTCACTCTCTCCGTTCGTCCCTGATCGCAGGAGCTTGTTTTGCGTATCGACGGAGGAGCCTGATGACAGGAGATTTTATATTGACCGGTATCGCCGGATGAGTGGTATCATGTCGTGTTTGTTGCAAATAATTTTGATGATACGGCGAGCTTATACGTCAATGGTCAATTGCAGTGATCGGCGTCCCACACGTCCGATCTGTGAGATAGCAATCCGTTGGTTGTGGGTCGTGCCGGCACGTTTGATCGGTATTATCTTGAGGGTACTGTATGACGTGTCGCTGTCTATGATCGTCGACTTTTCGCCGAAGAAGTTGCCTCACTCTATCAGCTCTGGTACGACTGACAGGGAGGATTTAGTACTGCCGGCACGGAGGATTTTCGTACGTCCGGCGATGCGACACTTCTTTATTCAAACGCGTCAACCGATCATCGTTTTGGCTCTTTTCGTCTGCAGGGGTCTGCTGTCCCCGGATGCGGGGACGTCAATGTAGATTGGAGCCTCGTCGATAATAACAGCGAGCTGCGTAGCTGATCCGTCGTCGTACCCGCAGGAGACTCCGAAGACGTTTTTGTAGAGCTTCAAAATCTTGCTCAATACGATCAAGTACAGGAATACTACGATGATGAGATTGCTTTTGCCTCTACTTCGGAGGCGAGTCAGCAAGCACAGACATTCGTCCCGCTCGCCGATAAAATCAATCTCGTTTCACTCTTCAAAGGAAAGGATACCGGTACCTTTACCGGTGATGTGTCTGTGCTGCTGTATGAGACGACAGACGGCACACCCTCCGGCACTCCGACGACACTCGCGACGATCGATAATGCCAGTTGGCTCGATATTCCAGACTATACCGAGTTTTCGGTTTCCTCTGACACGATCGACGTCGTACCGGGAGATACATACGCTATTGCCATTGCTTCATCCGTAAACGATGCAAATAATTTCGCATCCGTCATGCGTTTTATCGCTTCCGATAAATACGCCCCCGGACGTTCATACTCCGAGCTTTCCGGCACATGGACTGCTCATACTGATCCGTCTGATCTTTATTTTCGCGTTCGCTATCTCGGGACGAATGTCGACAATCTTACGCTCCACCTCTCTTCTGATAATGGCGATGTATGTATTCGCCAGCTTGATTTGTACAACTACGGTTTTTCGAGAAATCCGATCGTAAGCTCGGATGTGACGAAGTATGATTGTTCTTCTTCGCAATTCTCTTGTTCGTGGCAAAGTGAGACTTTTTGTTGACCGATCAATACGTGTTATGTCGACGGCGACTATTGCCGCGTCCTCCCCGAGTATTCCGATGTTACCGCCTCCGGATCGTTTCAATTTGAGCTTCCCGAGTATACCGATCCTTCTTCGTTTGATAATTTCAACTTTGGCGATGACGTACGATCCTTTTCCGGGGGTATTGATTTTACTCCTGGTTTGGATGGCTACTCTGCCATCGTACCGGATACGTCCCATACCGGCGCATGCAAAATGTTCGATGAAAATGGCGATTTTCTTTATTACGGCTCCTCGACATTTGATTTTGACTATGACTTTTCGCAAGTCTCTGATAATGATCTCGTTCTCAATATCGCTTCCGGTGTTCAAAATATTCTCGATCAGATTTTTGAACCAATAAACCAACTTCTTGCGATTATCCGCGTCTTTTCGATTATTCCGGACGATACCGAGCTTTGCTATTTTGGTGATGTTCAAATGGTCGACTATCAGTCCGTTTTGTGATTTAGTGGCTCTCCTATCACTGCGCTTGAAGATTATCAAGTGGAGGAGTGAGACATGACGTTTCTCGATTATGCGTTTCTTTTTTGTGCATGATGCGTATCCGTTTTTCTCTCGACGCAAATGCTTTTTCCTAACGATTAGTCCGTATGGCGCAAATTCTCGCATTTCTCGCCTCGATTGTACCGTTTATCGGTCAAGTCGCCTCCTCCGGATTTTCGCTGGCTGCATCACTCTCAAAGAGTGTCATCACGGAGATGTATCGTTTCGTGATGCGTTTTTATCCGCTTTTGATTTTCCTCGCGTTCTTCGTCTTTTTTCTCGAAAATGTGGGTGCACTTCTCGTCTATGTCGCTTATCACGTCTATGTTTCCGTTGTTCTCTTTTTCTCGATGTTTCTCACGGATACGACACTCTCGATCATCTACTATATGTTCCTTGGACAATTTGTCCTCTTTATTGGCAGGATTGTATATTCCTTTCTCAAATCGTAAATGGCAAAGTACGGATTTTATATCACGATGGGGGAGTTTGGCTCTGGGAAGACCCAAAACACTACCGCATATCTCAAATGGCACGATCCGACTCGTGAGATCAATATCACAAATTACTATACCGGATACTCACACTTTCAGATTTCGAGTCATTTCGACCTCATTGCAATTTTGAATGATATTTATGATTACCACCAGTATATCAATCTTTTGCCCGCCATTCAGAAGATTTATTCGCAAAAGCAATCGCATCTTCCTGGCTATCTCGCAGGGCTTGCCGATTTTCTTGCGCGATACGTGGATACACCCCTTTCGGAGTTAGTGCGAGAGTATGTCAGTGTCCATTCCTCTGAAACTCTCCTTGATAATCTTCCGGCACTTGTCGGGGCGTTGCGAGATGTCTCGCTCTTTCGTCGTATGAAACGCAATTTGAAATTCAATATCGTCCTCGATGAGTCCAGTATCTATTTCAATCCCCGCAACTTCGCAAAAAACTTTTCTGGAGAAAATGAGCGACTTCTCGATTTCATCTATCAGCCCCGCAAGCTCAATGTCTTGATGTTTGTCGTCGTACAATCACCTATGGAGCTCGACGTAAAATTTCGACGCCTCGCCACCTATTACCGCAAGTACTATAAAGGATTGCGTATTATTCGCTGGCATCGGGACTACTATTTTCTCGACCCGGAGGAGATAGATCTCGAAAAAGCCGAGCAAGTTGATTTTGGTATCAATTTCAATCTGTATCCATTTTTTCCTGTCTATGATTATAACACCAAAGAGCTCATCCGTCCCGGAGACAATATCTACCAAAAAGGAGCGATTTTCTCACACATCAAATCAATTTCCTCTGGTATACCTCTTCCTACTCGCCGCGCTTCTGGATGGTTTGACGACGCTTGTATCCGTTTCGGCTTGAAACGTCGAGCTTAATTTTCTATACGCTATTCTCCTCGACATTCACGAGATAGCTTTCTTTGTAGTACGCGTGATCATAGTGCCTCTTGTGCTCGTGTTCGTGATACGCCTGCTCTTTCCTTGGGAATATCGTCGTCTCATCATGATCGTCGTCTCCGTCGTCTGGATACTCGCCTCTCTCCTGAATCTGTATATGACGCTCCGGTAACGAGAGCGCGTCCGCCGGTTTATCCGGCGGTATGCGATCGAGAAAGGTAAATTGGTATGTTTCGCCGCTTTTCATTACTCGCTCGAGCGGGATACCTGCATATTCGAGGATACCGTTTTTGATCTCGTCTCGTAAAATTTGATCGCGATTCCATTCGTGCTCGTCGCCATCGAGCTCGAAACACTGAATGATCTTTCCCATCGCATCCGTAACGACAAAATCAATGTGCATATGTTGCACTCGATTGAAAAGCCGTTTTGCTTTTTCTTTACTCCCTATATTTCGAATGAAAATCAAATCCCGAAGTATCGCTACTTTCGCGAATACCTGATATTCCTGATCTCCGATGTATTTTTTCAGATCTTCGTAAAAATACCGCTCCGAGTCTGTGAGGAGTGAATGGGAGGCTTTGATATCCTCTCTCAAATCCTCAAGGTGCTTTCGGACATCCTCTCGGATTTTTGCTTTCTGTGCATTTCTTTCCATCCTGAATAAAATTGACTTTCTATATAATAGCATTTTTGCGTCATGTTGACAACATATATCTTTCTTTTTGGTCAATTGCGATTTTTGTTTTGTAATTCAAATAAATTGTATGCAATTTTATTTGACTATAATTTTCACATGTGCTATACTGCTCTCAGCACCTGATAAAAGGTGCGATGCTCATTAACATAGCACGTATCATTTTTGGAAGATATACAGTCTTTTTCTTTTTCTGTATTCGTTTCCTTTTCGACTATGAAACTTCATAATGAGTATACGGACGCCTTCATTCTCGAAAAATACGTGAATGAAGGATGTTCTTCGCATACTATTGCGACTTATGTCGTAGTTCTTCGTGCGTTGCTTCGGTATCCCGGCATTGATCTCTCAAATCCAAAAACGCTCAATCGCCTCAAAATTCAAGAGATGCTAATGGATCTTCATATCAAAAATGAATGGACCTCATGGACATTCAATCGATATCGCAAGAACCTCAAAATCTTCTTTGATTGGCTTATTAAAAATGGATATCTTGAAATCAATCCAATAAAGGATATTCCCAAGCGACGCGAATCAAAAACTCTTCCTAAAGTGCTATCAAGCCAACAAATGCACAACGTGTTTCGAGCTATCGATAAAATGGCTCCGGAAAACACACATGCACATATTCGATATAAGGCTATCTTTTATACCTATGCCTATACCGGTATGCGCTTGTATGAGCTTGCTACTCTTACTATGGATCATGTCAATCTCGATAATCGACATATTCGTATTGTAAGAGGGAAGGGCAATAAGGATAGGTTGGTGCCTATTCCGGAAGTATTATATAACATCCTTTTTCGTTATACAAACATTCGTCGATCTCTGTACACTCAATCAAGCGCCTTCTTTCTGAGTGAGAGCAAGAAACCTCTTACCCGTACTACACTCCGAAATATCTTTCTCAAACTTCAATCAAAGCTTGATTTTCGCATTACCTGCCATATGCTTCGACATACTTTTGCCACAGAGCTTGCGACAAAGAATGTCAACATTCACTCTATCGCTTCAATTCTCGGTCATTCAAATCTGCAGGCTACAAAGATCTATCTTCATTTTCAAACGGACGGTGTCCGAGAAGTGATTGACTCTATCAAGCCTTATACATCCATATAGCACTTTCCCTTTGTGGTGCCAAGGGGCGGAATTGAACCACCGACACAAGGCTTTTCAGGCCTCTGCTCTACCACTGAGCTACCCTGGCAAAAAGTGCGAACACTATAAAAAGAATCCTTTGAAACGCAAATTTTTTCATTTTTGTTTGCATTTTTTTACGGGGAAGCTATAATCCTCTCGCTTGCTTTGAGAGCATTCTTTTTATCTCCCTTTTTTGTGCGATAGCGAAAAAGGTGTCATCCATGAGATAATGCGCGAATACGAATACATGATGATTCTCGATCCCGACATGTCCGAGGCGGATCGGGAGAGTCTTTTGCAGGAGATCCTGCATGATCTTTCAGAGGTTGGTTTTACGAAAAAAAATGAAGATGTGTGGTGAGTGCGCGATCTGGCGTACCCGATAGCGGGTAGCGATCGGGGCTACTATGTCATATATATCCTGGAGGGCGACGGATCGGGTATCATCCCCGTGACGAAAATCCTCAATCTCAAGAAGCCTTTATGGCGGTTTATTTTCGTGCGCCTCGACTCCGAAGCGTAATTTTTTATTCTTTTTTTCATGAAGACGGTCAATAAAGTCATCCTCGTGGGAAATATCACGAAAGATCCCTATGTCAAAACGACCATGGGAGGCAAAAAAGTCGCGGTGTTTACGGTCGCGACAAACCGGTATTTCAAAGACGGAGCCGGAAATCCGATGAGCGAATCGGAGTATACAAACTGCAGTGCATGGGGAAATCTCGCCGAGCGCTGCGAGCAGTACATGTTTCGTGGAAAGCTCGTGTATGTCGAGGGGCATCTCAAGACTCGGGTCATAGACAAAGACGACGGAACCCGCCTTTTCAAGACTGAAGTGGTCACGACCAATCTCATATTTCTGGATCGTCGCGGAGGATCCGATGAGAGCGCAGAGCAAAGCTCCGCAAGCGGATACAGCGGCGGATACGAGGATGCTCTTTTTGCTGATGATAGTGCCGCTTCGTTTTCCGAGGAGGATACGAAATTCGATGATAAATTCTAAACACGAAACACCATGGCTATAAAAAAAGACTGTCCTATCTGTGCTGCCGGCATCACGCACATCGACTACAAAGATGTCGAGTTTCTAAAGCAGTACATCACGAAATTCAATCGGATCGTACCCCGCTACTACTCAAAGGTGTGTCTGAAACACCAAAAAGAGCTCGCACGCGCTATCAAGCGAGCGCGATACATGGCACTCTTGCCGTTTGTGCTCGATCTGAAGCGATAGTTGTTTGCGCTTTGTGTTTTGATTTCAGTTCTCGGATAGAGTGTTCGGATATTTTGTCGCATGGATACGGGTGCATCTGAAAAGGATCCGATCATGCGCTCAGAGGTACCGCATATCCTCTGCACTGGCGGGAAATTTTAGTGTCATCAGTTCCCTGTCTTTTACGGGATCGTTTTCTTCGCGCTAAATATACAAAGAAACATCCGGCGGTTTTTGCATGCCGAAAGAAATTCTGTTATCATACTTTCGATGAGTGGTGTATTTTCATCCCCGAGCGCCCATGCCACACTTCGAATCATTCAGTCATCCCGACTCTTTCTGAGAAAATCCTCGACGTAGAGAATACGCCATCCGTTGAGAGGTATCGCAGAGATTGTCCGATATGAGAGATGAAATGCGCCCCATCGGATACGAAACAGCCGAGTGAGCGCCGATGTCGTATGAGTCGCGACGTCGGACGGTGGAGCGGCTGCTGACATCGGAATACTCTCGTGCGATAACGGTAACGATCTCGAGGTCGCGTCGTGAAGAAATGGAAAACATGCTGCCTCCGGAAGTGCAACCGGAACACATAATCAGCCGTGTGATACCATCGGGTGAAATCCCAACGGTATCGAGTGCGCTCGACAGACGACATATCATCGTACGAAGCATGGACTATGAAAGTCGAGATCCGGGATCGCATACCGGACTGCAGTATGCCCCGCTCGAAAATGCGAACCTCAGGGAAATTCACTTTGAAGATATTGATTTTTTTCATGCAAATCTCGCGAGGGCAAATCTCGAAAAAACGCACTTGAAAAGCTGCAGTATGACCTGATCAAACCTCGAGGAGGCAAATTTCACCGGCGCCGTCCTGGATAGAACATCCATGTCTGATGCGAATTGCAGAGAAACAACGTTTATAGGTGCGAATATTTCAGCATGATCCATGTGGACAAGCGACTTTGCATATGCGGATTTCACGGGTGCACGCCTCACTGAAGAGCGTTTTTCCGACTGTTTTTTGCATGCAGCGATATTTGACCGTGCGACTCTGAATGCCGTTTCTTTTTCCAAAACCTCATCTGAAGTGTCTATGGCGGGTGCGAGCTTTGTAGGCGCTGACATTTCCGACACGAGCTTTTGATACGGATGCGTCATGTCAGATTTCTCCGATGCGACCATAGCGCCGGGATCGAGTATGAACGGAACATACTGGTTGACTCGATTTTACAATGCGACTTTGAGAAACGTGGATTTTACATGAGCGCGTTTGAATTGAGCTGATTTTCGCAAAGCGGATATTTCTTGATCGGATTTTTCACACACAGACATGGGGCATGTAAGAATAGACGGCGATGTCCGTATGCAGGACGCGGATTTTCGAGATGCGAATATCATCGATATGATGATCGACGGCGTGCGAGTCAATCGGCAAAATGAAGCGTACTATCGTCGGATACTCGAATCTCGCGGTGCAAAGGCGGTGAGGGGAACATAGGAAATGCGCCGGAGTCGCAGGTACGCGACGAATGTTGATGTGTGCTTTTGGGGCTGAGATGGCAATGGAGTAACTCCAAGGATTGTGGCTCGTGATGACAGAATACATCTCGAATCTCTCTTCTTAGAGAAATGGCTCGATAAAACCTTGTAGCTTTTTTTGGATTTGGACATCTTTGTTTCCTGATTATCAGTACAACTGCCCATGACTCCCGACATCGATAAAATACACGACAACATAGTCATCTTCCTCGCGAAACAGTAGGCGCAGATCAGAGCGCGCATCGATCGAACGTACGCCCGAAAATTCACCCTTGAGACGATGGTTTCGCAATTACTTCGCCCGCGGGGTTTCAATAAAGCACTCAAGTGCCTGCTTTACAGCCTCCTGATCAGACTTCGAAAGTCGCTTGAAGTGCTTGTTGAATCGTTTTGTGAAATAGACTTTCATCGCTACGAGGCGAGACGATCGAGATAATCACGTACTTCGTCAGTACTCTCAAACGGTCCGATCATCTCATGAGGATTCTTACTTTCTTCGACTGCTTGGAGGGTAGCCTGCGCTTCCTCGGGAGTAAAGCCGTTTTCATCGCGTACGAGCTCGAGCGACACTCGAACCGTGGCATCCGGATGATACGAGCCTCGAATCTCTTTCGGTAGCTCGGAGACTCGGACGAAGTTGCGAGGATGTTTTACAGATGCTTTCATACTCTATGGCGTGCGGACACTGACTCTAGTGTACTCGGGGGATATTGAAAGTCAAAGGAGTCTATCCTGTGTTTTTGCTGTATTGAGAGGCTTATTCTCAAGTTCTCGGAGAATCAGGGGTTTGTGAGAACACTTCGTAAAGCCTTGCAAAAATTCGAGAGAATTATAACAAAATATATGTTAGTATCGTATCAGTAAAACCTTTCTTTATAAATTTCTCCGAAAATCCACCGGTTTAGTAAACCGGTGGATGGAGAGTATCCGAACGACAGTGAGGACGGACACAGTTCGAAGCTCGCCCGCAGGGTTATAAAAGCCCCCTGTCAGTAGACAGGGGGGGGGGATAGTTTACTTGCTATAAAAATTTTGGAAAAGCTTGCATTCTCTATTTTTGTATATATCATCCCTCTGGGTATGTTACTATCACTAACATTTAAGTCACATATGGATCCATCAATCCATTTTCTTAAGAAGAAGCACCATAAATTTCAAGAAGAGATTGCTTCTTTAGAGGAAAAATTGTCATCCACGCAGAAAGAACAGCGGGTTATTCAATCGCTTCTTCTGGAATATGAACAAGAGATGTCTGGGAAAGGAGCTGCAATATCTACGGATGGCTTATCAGACAAGAGAAGGAGGCGAGCATGATTTTCTTCTCGAGTATACGAATATATACGAGAACATGGTCCGATAAGCGCACCATCTATCCGTGATGCTCTTACGAAAGAGTTTGGATATAAAGCACAGATGGTGCATGTCCCAATTAGTCGTATGCTCGCGGGAAATAAGATAGAAATATCAGAGAAGACAGAGGAACGAAATGGCAAAAAAATTAAACTTTATCAAATAACTCGATCAAACTAAATGACTGAATTCGACTTCATCGCAACCAGAAATCCTTGAAGGGTACAAAAAAGACGCTTATCCCGCAGGCGGTGAAGCGTCTCTCTCTAAGGAGTTCTAAAAATCCATATGGATTTTCAAGATATTGCTTGTCACTCCTTATCACTTGCTTACAGGAGCAGTGATAGCAGTGTACCATAATATATCTCGCTTGCAATGTTTTTGTATTGATAATTGCAATTCTTATGAAGAAAAATAGCATCATTCGTCGCTATAAGGATGCCAAAACCGGTCAATTCGTAACCGAAAAATACGCCAAAAACCATCCGGATACCACTTTCCTAGATACACAAAGAAGAAAGTGTAGATAGCTCGATGAGATGATTTGACAAAACGCGACAGTTAGTCGCGTTTTGTTTTTCCCCTCCACCCCGCAAACACCGCCTCATCCTCCCGGTCGGAGATCGCATAGCGAGAGTAGAGTGTCGGTACCAGCTCCCACGGCAGGAGATGGTACATTGGAAAGACAATGCACACCAACAACCCTGATCGTGCCACGGGCTATGGCTTGCAGTGTGTCAGATTTTCATGACATGAAAGTACATAGACGATGCTCTGCTTACGAGTGCGCGAGAAATTATCCAACTGCTTTCAGACCTGTCCCAGACTTGGAAAACACTGGACACCATCCAGAAAGGGTTATTCATCCGTTCGGCAATTATCCACCTTTCCGTCGACTCCAAAAAACAGCTCTACATACACGAAAACCGAGCCTTTCAAAGGCTCGGTTTGCTAAACAGTCATGTTTGGTACTCCCAACGAGACTCGAACTCGTGTTTTCGCCGTGAGAGGGCGATGTCCTAGACCACTAGACGATGGGAGCAAAAGCCGTGTTAGAAATGAACGTCGTATACCTGAGCGATGGTGAGCGCGAGCGGAAATTTCGTCGGGTATTTCGTCGAGTTTTCCTGCACGAAACGAAGCGCATCATACGGCGTGAGCCAGAAATACTCAGAGAAATCCTCTGGATTGTACGCGGGCGTCTCGTCAGAGAGGATCTCATATACCTGGACGAACACCGGCATATGGATATCTCGCGGTGTCTGTTTGAGAACTGAATGCCACTCGAGTGCATCCATATCGAGATTACACTCTTCGTGTGCTTCTCGGACAAATCCCTCGTCGTAGGTCTCGCCAGTCTCGATATGTCCCGCTACGCTAAAGTCAAGACCTCCTGACCATACGGACTTTGTCATAGTACGACGGGGAATCCAGATTTCCCCCTTGCTGTTTCGGATGAATGCATGAGCAACCCGAAATCGATACTGACCATACTCTGCATAGATCTCGCTTCGCGATTTTGCTCCGATGACCTGATCATGCTCGTCGACGATGTCGAGGATCTCATCCATGATGGCTTTCAGTGAGTAGTCGAGAAATGACGCTGGGGCAGTATATGGATTTCGATGGAAATGGCAAATTTTCTCGGAGGGTGTTTTAGAGTCGTTTTACGTACGTGTACTTCATGACCTCGAACCCTTTTTTCCGGTAGACTGTATTTGCGAGTTCGTTTTTCGCGTACGCACTTATGGTTATATGCTTCATGCCGAATTTGCGAAATTCGCATTCTACGTACTCGATTAGCTTCGAACTGTATCACTGTCAACGAAACTCCGGACAGACATAGAGCTTGCATATATGTCAATATGTCTGGACATGTTCTGAAATTTTCCCAGCGATAAATCCCACAGGTTTTGTTTCTTCCCACGCAAGGAATATCCAATCGACACTTTCTTTCAAAGTATGTTGAAATCATGCTTCACCTGGAACCGCAACAGCTTCTCCGACTTGCTTTCGGACATCGATATCGAGGGCAACAGCCAGCTCTCGCAGTACCTCAGTTTCCTCTGTCGATGTAGGATCGTACGCTCGGATTTCCATATTCTCGCGATAACACTATGCCGCCTTCGGCACATCCGTCGTGATCCCCATAGATCGCGCGGATCCCGCGACGATTCGCCCTGCCGCCTCCATGTCGTTTGCACTGAGATCCGGCATTTTTGCGGAGGCGATTTTCTCTACCTGCTCGGTCGTGAGGTGCCCGACTTTGTCTTTGTGCGACTCTTTTGATCCGCTTTTGAGTCCGAGCTCTTGCTTGATGAGGTAGGTCATCGGCGGCTCTTTGGTCGTAAAATCAAACGATCGATCCTCGTAAATATGGATGATCGTCGGGAGCACCGTGCCCATTTTGTCCTTGGTCTTGTCGTTGAATTGCTTGCAAAAATCGGCGATCTGGATCCCTGTCGGTCCGAGGGCGGTACCGATCGGCGGTGCCGGATTTGCCTGTCATGCGGTGATCTGGAGTTTGACGATTTTTGTCGGTTTCTTCTTTCCTGCCATGGTGAGAGTGAAAAATTCAAAATGTGCTCGCATTATAGAGAATATCCGAAAAAATCAAGAAAAAGTTTATGCGCCGACACCGGTTTGTAAAAATGACTTTGAGTCGGATGCTTGATTTTTGCGAATTTATTTTTATCATTTGTCGCGCTTTTCATGCAGATACGGAGAGATGGCAGAGCGGTCGAATGCGCCATCTTGGAAAGGTGGTATGTCCAATCGGGCATCACGGGTTCGAATCCCGTTCTCTCCGCCATGATTTTTTCGAAATAGTCTGCTAGCTTTCAGCTCGTGAAAGCCGGTTTTTTTGCATCGTTGATTTACAAAAACCGGTCTCTCGGGACGATCTCGCCGTACTCGTCAAATACGATGACCCTGGGGTCAAGCAGAGAAAATATCGCTCTCCACTCGTCTTCGCTTCACACGACCGACCGGGCGATCAGCACGCCCGCGATGAAATTCGCGGGAATGCCGCACAGGATGGCAGCGAGCCGCTCTGCCTCCGGAGACTCCGGGTGATGCGGCAGATATCAGACCAGCTCGCGTATCTCGTCGCGCGGCGATCGGTATGCGTCCATATCCAGCAGTGGTGCGATATCGCCGTGCTCGGTATCGATGAAAAAAAGCATGCGGGCGGTTTGCTGCCCACCCAGAAATTTTGTTTCCATGCGCTCTATGGAAAACGGACTCGGGATCCGGGGATTTGAAAAAATCGGCTCCGGAGAGGAGAGATACCGGATATAGTCGGCGATGCTCATCGTCTCCGGAATGCGAAAAAACTCCGCCGCATAGCGGGCGCTCGACTTTGGCTTTCCATCCAAAAATTCACGCGAGAGGATGCCATGACTGACGATAGACGAAAGTCGCTTTTGCGAGTACGCGGCGGCGTGCATGAGGGTTCACTTTGCCAGGAGTTTGAGCCCGATCTTTTCGCGCATCTCCGTCACCGTCGACAGCGGTAGTTTGGAGAGCTTGCGATACAGCGTCCACTGACGCGCAAGCAGTCTGCGTGCCTCCATCGACAGTGAAAAATAGCCGGGCAAAAATGAAATGTCGCCTGGGTCGGGATCGGCGGAGCCGAATCGTTTTTCATACAGCTGTCGGCTGGCGTATACGCTCCCGTCGGAGGCGCGATACCATCCGCGCACCGCGATATAGCTATCCTCGCCAATGCCCGCCCGGCGAGTTTCCCGGATGATCTGCGCATCCGGGATGGGTGTGATCCAGTCGGCGGACTGCCGGTCGAATCGACTGACCGCCCGCATGACGTCGCGATGAGACTCCTCCGGAGTCGCATCTTCGTAGTGGGGAAACAGGAGGGAAATCACCCTGTCGTCCGCGCTCGGTACCTCATCTCCGTACCATAGTGCGATTTCGCGATTTTTCTCTGATAGTGAATCACTCGCGATCGTGATCGAGCTGCGGGCTTCTTCGCTTTCGACTCTGGCATCCCGCAGCTCGATATTTTTTCTAAATAATCCGAGACACGGCTCGACGAGCATGGGAGGGACGGTCTCGGCGATGGACGGCTCCGAGACGAAGACGGGAGCGATATCTCCCTGACGCGCTGGCGTCCCAGCTCCCGGAGATTCGATGGTTTGCATGCGTATACGAAAAGCCTCGTAAAATACGCAAAAAGTATAGAAGAAAAACCGGCATTCGCAACCGGCATTCGATTGTTCTTGTAAAATCGCGTTCTTTGATATACTTCACTTTATGTATTTTCGATCATCCCCGCTATGAGAGTGTGAGTATTTTTCGGCGGCAAGAGCACCGAACATGACGTCTCCATCGCGAGCGCCTATGCCGTGATGCGATGGCTCTCGCGTCTGCCCGGGTACGAGTCGTTTCCCGTATATGTCGCGAGATCGGGACGATTTTTTCATCATCCCGATTTTGCAGACATTCACACGTATCAGGATGTCGAGCGTCTCATAGAGGAAAAAACCGGTACCGAACTCTCGATATCGCTCTCCGGCGACGCTATGATTCGCCTCTTCGAGGATCGCGGGGGTTGGCTTGGAGGGCGTCGGGAGATAGCTCTGGATGTGGCATTCCCGGTGTTTCACGGGATGGGGGGCGAGGACGGATCGATCCAGGGCATGCTGGAAATGCTCGGCGCGGCGTACGTGGGACCCGGTATTCTCGCGAGTGCGGTCGGTACCGACAAGATCACGATGCGTCGGGTTTTTGCCTCACTGGAGCTGCCGATGACCCGATACCGGCATTTCACCTATACGGACCGGATTGACCAGCAGTGAATCATCGAGGAGCTCGGACTTCCCCTCTTTGTCAAGCCGGCACGACTCGGCTCCACTATCGGTGTCAGTATGGTAAAAACCGCCGAGGAATTTTCGGATGCAGTCGAGGTCGCGTTTCACTACGATACGGATATCGTCATCGAGTCGGCGGTGCCGAATGTCATGGAGCTCAATCAGTCGGTGATGGAGCGCGACGCTGAGATCATCACGAGCCTCATCGAAAACCCGGTATCGCGCTCGGGATTTCTGACCTTCGAGGAAAAATATATCGCCGAGGAGGGCGGCACGATGACGGGCAGCGAGTCGAGCGTGACGATACCGGCACCGATACCCGACGACATCGCCGAGCGGATCTGAGAGTACTCGAGGCGGATATACACCGAGCTGCGGTGCGCAGGTGGCGCTCCGAGAATCGACTACCTCTACGATCGGGTTTCAGGTGAGCTATTCGTCAATGAGATCAATACGATCCCCGGTACGCTGCAGATGCACCTGTGGGAAAAAACCGGTATTTCCCAGACGCAATTTTTGCGTACGCTCATCGATACGGCATTTGTAGAGCGCTCTCGGCGCGCGCGAAATATCGACTTTTCCTCGCGGATTTTGGAGCATACCGTCCGATTTGCAAAACAATAGCATGCGAGAGCGAACGATAGCAGTGGATGATAGTCTCGTCCGCATCATCGAGGGCGGGGGCGAGTCCGGGATTCCCGTTTGTTTTTTGCATGGATGGCAGGACTCGGCAGACCGGTTTCGTCCTCTCATCGAGCGGTGTGAGCGGGACGATGCCCGGGCAGTCGCGCTTGATTTACCGGGTTTTGGAAATACTTCGCAGCCGAAAGCGGTATGGGGTGTCGATCACTATGCCGGTTTTCTCATGCGTTTTTTTGAA
>JANQGT010000035.1 GCA_028277205.1 Candidatus Altimarinota bacterium | reverse complement strand
TGCGTCGGCCGTGTCCTGAAATACGAGGAGCGCGATCGACAAAAGGTCGTCGGATCGATTACGCGATCGCATCGCCAGGCGAACTGCGTGAGTTGTTTGGAGCTGCAGAAAGAAAAAGTCCAGAGGGAGCACGAGGAGATCGAGGCCCACATCCGGAGGCTGACGCGTGTCGATCGATGACGATGAGCTCAAGACCTATAAGTTTTTAATGAAAAAGGCGATCAAATGCTGCTCCTGGTTCGACGAGCACGTCAAACCTCCCAAAAAGGGACAGAAAGGAAAACTCACCGAGGCTCAGCTCGAGTACCTGTCAAACCTCGATCAGTCGAGCCGTGTGACGATGCTCGAGTTTCCAATATATTGCGTCGTCCAGTCAGGCCCATCGATTCAGCTGGCTTTTCCCTATGATGGGGTCATGGCCGTCGTCGTCGGCTACAAAAACGGCTTTCTCCTGGTCCGCGATAAGCCGGACGGCGATCGTCAGGAGTTCATCCCTCCTCAGAAACTCTATCGCGTGGCGAACTGGAGAGGCATCACTGGAAAGCAGCTCAAACGGCTGGTCGACTGGCACGTCTGCAAAAAGCAGAAAATATCCGATGAGTGACCTCAACAAACAGGAGGTCATCATGAAACTCATTTTCTCAATTTTGCTCGTTTTTTCCGTTTTTGGCTGTGGAGCCATCGCCCAGGCCGATGAGGTCAAATCGACGATCAAAGTCCAATATGGCGTTGGGTTCAGCCCGGACAAGCTGCTCGACAGTTCCCGGAAATCGATCAATGTCGGCTACTATGCGGCCCTGCGCGGCCCGGTGAGCTGGAACGTCAACGGCGGCTATCTCGGGGACGACGAGGTCGATCTCGATGCGGTGTATGCTTGCGCTCAGTTCGGAGCGGCTCTGCATCCGTTCGACTGGATGTTCGTGGAGAACTATTTCGGCCCGTGCTATTTCGACAAAGCGAAAGGGAGGCTCTCGGGTCATCTGCAGTTCGCTACCAATATCGGCGCAGGCTGGAGGGATCCGGACACCGGGTCCGAAATCGGACTGAACTGGAAACATTTCTCAAACGCTGGGATCTCGAAACCGAACGTCGGCATCGACTTGATCATGCTGTCCGTCGGCTTTGGGATTCGTTAGACCTTTTCAGGACCTGACAAAAAACAGACGTTTTGCGATGAGTCCTCTATAAAGGGGGATTCATCAATGAACTCGGTAACAAAACAACTTGTTGAAAAGCAGCTCTCTCGTCGTGAGATTCAGGTCGTCGATCAAGTCATCAAGGGCGTATCGAATCGAGAGGTCGCGAATGCGCTTTTCGTCACAGAGAAAACAATCAAATTTCACCTGACGAATATCTACAAAAAACTGAACATCCGAAACCGAAACGCTCTGATCGTGCTCATGTACGATCTGCAGAACCCAGAAAAGACAGCGTCACAGAGTTGACGGATGCGGTGATGTGGTCTAGTTTGCGGGCATGAAATTGATCATTCGAGTTTTTGCCTGCTGCTGGACATTTTGCAAACAATGCGACGAGATCGTCGCGACGAATGCTCTGCTGTCGACGTGTCCTGTTT
>JANQGT010000028.1 GCA_028277205.1 Candidatus Altimarinota bacterium | reverse complement strand
ATTTGTGTATTTATGGTATGTGGTTTGTATGACTCTTGTTTCTTTCGCTTTATATTCAGCTTCTCTTGGAGTTTAGATGGTCTTTATGGATGTGTGGGGATGAGGGGGGGGTGGTGTACAAAAAAGTGGGACAATCCGGATCTGAAACCAAAAACAATCCCCCGAAAAAACAGGGTATTTCGATTTAGAAAAATACGAAACACTAGATCATATCCAGCATTTCCTCCGCGTCATTTTTGTCGCCTTTTTCCTTTGCCTCCGCTTCCGCGACTTTCTTTTTGCTCTCGCGCACCTGAAATTCCTGCCATTCGATGAGATGCGTCTCATTGAGCTTTTTCATTTCCTGCTGGTATTTGATCTCCAGCTCTTCCAGCTTTCGGCGCTCGGTCTCCAGGATATCAAAGAGTCGGTCGATTTGCTCCTCCGTCATGGACGGCATGATGTCAAACCAGTACTGCTTTTCCTGATCGTCCATCGACTCCGTATTGAGAACGAGCTTTACGAGCTCGGCATACTGTGCCTGGATCTCGTCGAGTACCTGAAATGCAAAACCATTGTGCTGTATCTGAGCCATAGAGTATGATATTTAGAGGCGCTTTATACGAGTATATACGATTTTTCCGGGGACGCAAAATCTGGCTCGTGCTTTTGAAATTTTGTTTTTGGGGCGCTTGTTTGTATAATCGGCTCTCCACTCGCGTCATACCAAAAAGCCTCATGCTGGACACCTCTACGAAAGCAGTCGTGTACGGACGACACCTCGATATGATCACTCGGATGTTGTGCTTTGATTTTCTATCGGGGCGCGACAGCTCGGTCGCGGCGGTGATCGATCCGGGAGTCGCGAGGCGATCGTATGCAAAGGTCTTTTTTTGAGAGCGGGAAATCATGATCCCGGTATTTCGGGATTTCTCCGGACTGCCCGACGATATGCGGGATATGGTACTGATAAATTTTGCATCCCACCGGAGCGCTCCGGATGTGGCTCGCGCAGCGATGGCGAGCGGACGATTTTTTCTGCAGCATATCGTGGCGGAGGGTATACCGGAGCATGAGACCCGTCTGCTCATCCACGAGGCGAAAAACCGGAATGTCATGCTCCTCGGACCGGCGACGGTCGGCGGTATCGCGGCGGGTGCATTTCGTATCGGCAATACTGGCGGCAGCCTGGAAAATATCGTCGCATCGCGACTGTATCGACCCGGATCCGTCGGATTCGTATCACGATCCGGCGGCATGAGCAATGAACTGTACCGCGTACTGTCACGCACGACGGACGGCGTGCATACCGGGTTTGCACTGGGCGGAGACCGGTATGTCGGGATGCGATTTTCGGATGCGGTAGAGTATTTTGAAAAAATACCGGAAATCCGAATGATCGTCATCCTGGGCGAAGTCGGCGGAACGGACGAGCTTGCAGTCGCCGAAGCAATAGGCACAGGAAAAATTACCAAACCGGTCGTCGCTTGGATTGCCGGGACGTTTGCAGAGCATCTGCCTCACGAAGTGCAATTCGGACACGCGTGAGCAAAAGCAAACCGGCATCTGGAAACAGCCCGAGAAAAAAACCGGATTCTTCGCGAGGCGGGCGCCTTTGTACCGGAAAGCTATGCCGGTATCGAGTCGCTCATCCGCGATGTGTACGAGGCAGCTGGTGGAGTCTGATTCGCATGCGACGAGCCGACCGACGCCATCGATGCAGCAATAGCGAGGCTGCAGCATCGGCGTCCGACGACATTTACCTCTACGATCTGTGACGAGCGATCCGTACCGGTACGATACGACGGTGTACCGGTTTCAGATTTTCTCTCGCAGTGAGGACTCGCACGCGTCATCGGGCATCTGTGGCTGCGCCGAGAGCTGCCGGAGTATGCTCTGCGATTCATCGAGACGGTGCTCATACTCCTCGCCGATCACGGTCCGGCGGTCTCCGGAGCGACAAATACGATCATCACCGCCCGCGCCGGAAAGGATATCGTCTCGTCGCTCATCGCGGGACTGGCGACTATCGGTCCGCGATTTGGCGGGGCGATCGATGCATCAGCGCGCACATGGTACGAGTGCGTGCGTGATAGCATTTCTACTGCGGATCTTATCACGAAAATGAGACGGAAAGGGGAGTACATCCCGGGCATCGGACACAGGCTCTACTCGAAATTTCGTCCGGATGATCGCGTCGCGCGACTGACGGACTGCGTGCATGAGCTGCGACAGTCTCGACATCTCGACTTCGCCAGAGCGGTCGAGGCGCTGACCCTGGAAAAAAAGCCGAATCTCATCCTGAATGTCGACGGGGCGATCGCCGCGATACTCCTGGATATATTCGGGGATATCGGCATGACCCGTGACGAGATAGAGACCGCGCTCGACTCAGGCGTTTTCAATGCGTTCTTTATCTTGGCTCGTACGATCGGACTGCTCTGACACGCTATCGATCAGCGGCGACTCGGCGAGGGACTCTATCGCACGGCGCACGACGACATTTTTTATCTGGATCCATCATGAAGCAACTCGCAAAACGACGTATAAAGCAGGGGATGCATCGGGGATTTTCTCTCATTCGCCAGAGCTCGGCATATCGCTGGGCACGCTGAAGGCATCCAATCCTTCGATATGTGATAGCCGTTTTTCTGGCAATTTTCGGACTCATATCACTCGTGACTCCGTTTCCCGGGGGGACGATCATGCTTGTGTTCGCACTCGTACTCGTGATGCCGCTGCGACGAGTGCGCGCTCTGGTACGGCGCACGGCTGCGCGTCTGCAGATATCAAAATGGTACGGTCGGTGGCTCGCGTACTGGTACGGCAGAGACGGATAATACTGTTGCTTTTCGCGTGCATTCACGTATAGTCGGGGCATTCTTTTTCATGCTGCCATGCTCATCCCCCCCGGAGAGTCCGTCGTCGATATGTTTGCACTGCGATTTTTCAGCGTATTCACTGTCGCGGACATAGCCATCTCACTCGGAGCGCTCTGCATGCACGTTATCGTGTATTGCGGGGTGTGTTATGATAGCGTTGTTTATGATTAATTTTCTCTTTTATGAAACTAACTATCGACGATATCCTCCAAAAAGGAGTCTCGCAAATCATCCATGCCGATCACCTGCGAAAGCGCCTGGAGTCGAAAAAACCCCTGCGTGTAAAATTTGGCATTGATCCGACAGCGCCCGTCGTCCATATCGGGCACGCCGTGCCTATCATAAAGCTGCGCCAGTTTCAGGAGCTGGGGCACCATATCATCCTGCTCATCGGGGATGCGACGGCGCAGGTGGGCGACAGCTCTGACAAAGACAGCGAACGTCCCATGTTGCAGCGCCAGGAGACGCGACGAAACGCCGAGACGTACGTGCAAAAATTTTCAAAGATCCTCGATCCCGAAAAGATCGAAATCTACTACAACAGTGCCGGACTCGACAAGCTGAATTTTTGCGATGTCGGAGAGCTTGCGAAGCATTTCAGTGTCGCGGAGATGCTGGATCGCGACAATTTTTCCAAGCGCTATAAAGCGGGGATGCGCATCAGTCTGCAGGAATTTCTCTATCCTCTGATGCAGGGGTATGACAGTGTAGCACTGCGGGCGGACGTCGAGATCGGAGGAACTGATCAGTATTTCAATCTCCTCGCGGGTCGAACGCTGCAGGAGGCGTTTGGTCAGGAAAAACAGGATATCATCACGATGAATCTCATCGCGGGTACCGACGGCAAAAAAATGAGCAAGACACAAGGAAACTTCATCGCGGTGGATGCTCCCGCAAATGATATGTTTGTGAAAATCATGGAGATCACCGATGATCTGATCCCGGTCTATGCGGAGCACTGTACGCTCCTGCCGATGGAGGCGACGGGCGAATACCGGGCTCGACTCGATGCTGGTGAGCATCCCCGCACGCTCAAACTACAGCTCGCCAGAGAGATCGTCACCCTCTATCATGATGCCGAGAGCGCCGAGAGCGCCCGTGAATATTTCGAGCGAGTGGTGGCGGGAGGAGCGCTGCCATCGGCAAACGAGATCCAGACGATCACACTCGAGCATGATGCATACCCCATCATCCAACTCCTGAAGGCAGTCGGATTTGCAGCGACTACTGGAGAGGCACGCGACGCCGTGAAGGGCGGAGGAATTCGCATCGACGGTACTGTCGAAGATCACCTCGATGCCGTGGTCGCACTCTCGTCCGAGACACCTGTCCTCATACAGATGGGAAAGAAAAAATTTGTCTCGGTGATATGCGGATAGATAGCATTCTCGCATTTTCACTCTCGTGTATCATCGCTGTCGCGCTGGATCGCATCACGAAGCTCTGGGCGGTCTCGGTACTGCAGACCCGGGAAATCGAGATGATCCCCGGGATATTTTCCCTGCGATACGCCGAAAATACCGGTATTGCTTTTTCTCTGCCGCTCGAGGGCGCGGCGCTCCAGTTTATCACCCTGATTTTGATTTTCGTCATTGCAGGGTATTATTGGCGATATGAGCGCACAAACACTGTCTCGCTGCTGCATATCTGATACGGACTCCTCCTGGGCGGTGCCGCGTCGAATGCGCATGATCGTCTCACCTCCGGCTTCGTCGTCGATATGTTTGCACTGCGATTTTTCAGCGTATTCAATGTCGCGGACATAGCCATCTCACTCGGAGCGCTCTGCATGCTCTTTATCTATAGTTTTCATGTCGATACTCGCCGGACAGACTAGCGACGAAGAACGCCTCTGACCTCCGCATGTCGATCTCACCTCTGTCGGTCTCGGGACGCTCGCCGCGCTCGTGGCGGGATTCATCGGAGGACTGTTTGCGTTTGTCGGCAGCTATATTTTCGTCGGAGCGACGGGTGCGGCGGGATCGGGAGTCTATCCGTATATTCTCTCTCTCATCGCGTTTTTTTCCATCACGATCGCGCTGTCGGTATACCTCGTGATGCAGCGTCTGCTCTTTCCTGATAAATATCGCGGAGCCGGACTCGGATTTGGACAGATGCTGTTGTTTTCCATTTTTTCATACGCGCTCGCCACGCCCCTGTATATCTACATCGGCACGGTGCTGCCACAGCACATCCTCATCGTTTTTTCGATTCACGTACTCGTCAATCTCTTCGGTGGAATGCTTCTACTTGAGATCATAGCAAACTATCGCTATGTTCTCTTGGGAGTCTATGGTAAATTTCTCTGATTTTTTGCGAGTATCATGGTGTCGGTCGTCTACTTCGCGAGTGCACAGACATCATCCACGGCGCTCTACGCACTGCTGGGCATCCTGACAGTCTCGACGACGGTGCTGACATTTGTCCGTCTGGTATTCGAATACGCGTACTCACTCCTGTATCGCTCGACCGGCATCGATCCGCTCTGAGACGTATTCGCACAGATCGAAGCGGAAGAGCTGCGCGAGACCCGGGAAGCGGAACGTCGTCTTTCGCGGTTTGATGCATCCGATCCGGACTTGTAATAACGCATTTTTCCATACAATACATTGACACTGTTTTTTATCGTTTTTTCTTCATGCAGGTCACGACACACACAGTCAATGCACACACTCGGGAAATCACCGTCAAAGAAAGCGCACGAGAAATGCAGCGCGCCTATAAAAAATCCATTGACGACTTTCGGATGCATACAAAGGCAAAGGGATTTCGAAAGGGATCGGATATCCCCGCGGAGATCGTCGAGCAGGAGTTTGGTACCCAGGCGATAGAGCGAAACGCTCTGGAAAAATACATAAACAGCGAGTACGCGAAAATCCTGGAAAAAGCTGACATCATGCCGGTCGCCGCCGGAGAGATAAAAGAAGTCAAGACTTTCTCGCCGCTGGAGGCGATACTGGAGATAGAGGTCGTACCCCCGGTCGAGATAGATGAAAAAAAGCTCGATAAAATCACCCTCGAGCGCACGAGTGTCTCTGTCGAGCTGAGCGATATCGATGCCGAGATCGCCGAGATAGAAAAGCGATTTACCACCTACGAGCCGTCCGACGACGAGACAGCTGTCGTCGAGTCGGGTGATCGCGTCACTATCGACGCCCGCGGATTTGATAAAAAAGGCGGCACGCCAATCCCCGAGACGCAGATCCGCGAGTACCCGCTTGTCATCGGCAGCGGGCAGTTTATCCCGGGATTCGAGGATATACTCCTAGGTAAAAAGCTCGGTGAGTCGGTGGAATTTCCCATCACGTTTCCGGCGGACTACGGACACGAGGATTTTCAAAATCGCAATGTCTTTTTCGAGGTCGAGATCAAAGGGATCGAAAAAGCGAAAAGACCCCAGTGGGATGCTGATTTTATCAAAGCGCTGCGAGGAGTCGAGACGGATATGGCGGGATTTCGCGATATCATGGAGACGGAGATCCGTACTCGCCGAGAAGGTGAAGCGCATGCAAAAGACGAGGAGCGACTTTTGGAAAAGCTCTTTGAGATTTCTACGGTCGAGCCCGGTCCGCGTCTCATCGACGCCGAGACCGATAAACACTACCAAGAACACGCCTCCCGTCTGAAAGGACAGGGAGTCGATATTCATCACTATTTCCAGCATGCCGGTACGACCGAGCAGGCGTACCGGGACGAGGTCGTTCGCCCCGAGGCGGAGCGCCGGATCAAAGCCGAGCTTATCCTGCAGCATCTACAATCAATTCGCCCCATAGAAATCTCTGAGAAACAGGTCAATGAAGAGGTAGTGGCGATCACGCAAAACTATCAAAATCCCGAGGTACGCGAACGCCTGCAAAAAAAGCTCGTCCCGGGTGATAAATCCTACGAGGATATCCGTACACGCCTCGCGTATCGTGCCATCATTGACCGATTTTTTCAATAATACTCCTCCAAAATAATGCCCGTCATCGAACGAATCTACCACGCGATATTTGGCGATCCAAATGAAAAACGCCTAAACCGCTACAGAAAAATCCTCTCCCGCATCAAAAAGCAAGAAGACGTCTACACCGAGAGTGTCCGTACGCTCGACGACGTCAAGCGTCTGACGGAGGAATTTCGCACTCGATTCGCACCGATCGCCGAGATAGAGGATACAGACGAGCGCTCCAGAAAAAAACAAGCCATCCTCGACGCCCTTTTGGTAGAGGCGTTTGCGCTGCATCGGCATACCTGTCGACTGATTCTCGATCAGATTTTCACGCTGTCGGATGATCGGGAGTATCGATGGTACATTGTCCCGTTTGACGTGCAGATCCTGGGAGCGATCGCGCTGCATGAGGGGACGATCGCAGAGATGCGTACCGGAGAGGGAAAAACCGTCGTCGCCACCATCGCCGCATACCTGAATGCGCTATCCGGAGAGGGCGTGCATATCGTCACGGTCAATGACTATCTCGCCCGTCGTGATGCTACGGAGATGGGGGTGATCTACGGAGCGCTCGGGCTATCCACCGGCGTCGTCACGCACCGATCGCGCCTGCCCGACAAGCGCGAAGCGTACAAAAAGGACATCGTGTATGTGACAAATAACGAGCTCGGATTTGACTATCTGCGCGACAATATGTCGCCGAAACCGCAGATGCGCGTACTGGGGACGCTGTCCTACGCGATCATCGACGAGGTGGACTCTATCCTCATCGACGAGGCTCGTACGCCGCTCATCATCTCCGCACCCGACGAGGAGCCGACATCAAAGTACCTGAAATACAGCGAGCTCGCAAAGCGTCTGAAACAAGGCGAACACTACAAACTGGACGAAAAACATAAGTCCGCCCACCTCACGGAGGAGGGAATTGCCGAGATAGAAAAAGCACTCGGCATCGACAATATCTACGTCTCCGAGCAGTACAACGACATTCATCATATAGAAAACGCCCTGAAAGCGGGCGCCGCCTACGAGCGTGATCGCGACTACATAGTACGCGACGGACGCGTGCACATCATCGACGAGCATACGGGTCGGGTACTGCCGGGACGTCGATACTCTGATGGACTGCACCAGGCGATCGAGGCAAAGGAGGGTGTGGAAATCCAACAGGAGTCAAAAACACTCGCATCCATCACATTTCAAAATTTTTTCCGGCTGTATGAAAAGCTGTCGGGGATGACGGGTACCGCCAAAACCGAAGAGGAAGAATTTTTCCGTATCTACGGACTCGACGTCGTCGTCGTGCCGACAAACGTCCCGATCGCTCGTATGGATCGTGCGGATCTGCTTTTCAAAAACGAGCAGGGCAAGTACCGATTTTTGGTGACACTCCTGAAACAAGCGCACGAAAAGGGGCAACCCGTCCTCGTGGGTACTGTCTCTGTCGCAAAGTCCGAGCGCCTCTCGGACATGCTGTCGCGCGAGGGTGTGCCCCACAAAGTCCTCAATGCGAAGCAAGACGCCCAAGAAGCTGAAATCATCGCGGCAGCAGGACAGCCCGGCGCCATCACCATCGCGACAAATATGGCGGGACGCGGGACGGATATCCGACTCGCCGACGAGATACGCAGCCTCTCCTGAGAGATCGTGATTGCCGAGCATCGATTCGCACTCGGCGGACTCTGGGTCATCGGTACGGAAAAACACGAAACCCGTCGCATCGACAATCAGCTGCGAGGACGCTCGGGACGCCAGGGAGATCCCGGTACGTCTCAGTTTTTGGTCTCGAGTCAGGATGATATCATGCGCGTATTCGGAGGAGACGCATTGTTTTCACTTTTCAATTCTTCATACTTTGCATCGCTGCCGGAGGACGAGCCGCTCGCCGAGAGCCGTATGCTCACACGGCGCATCGACTCGGTGCAAAAACAGGTGGAAGGACGAAATTTTGATATCCGAAAACATGTACTGGAGTACGACGACGTGCTCAATCAGCATAGAAAAATCATCTACGCCCGCCGCCGAAAAGTCCTCGAAAGTGAGGATATCCACGAAGCGATTGAGGCACTGCTCGAGCAGGAGATCGATGAGATTCTCTCGGTCACGGTGGGCGATGCCGAGCCGCATGAGTGGGATATCGAGTGACTGATTCAGACGATACACGTCTTTGCGGGAGAGGGAGTGATGAGAGCCGAAACACTCGAAACTGCCCATGATCGTGACGAGCTGCGCACACGCATCCTGCAGATACTGCAGGAAAAAATCACCGAAGTCCGCAATCGATTTCCCGACGAAGAAACATTTACCCGGTACGAGCGCGGACTCCTCCTGCAGTCTATCGACACGCTCTGGACGGCGCATATCGATCGTATGTCGCATCTGCGACAGGAGGTGGCGTTTGCCGGCTACGCGCAAAAAAATCCACTCATCGTATACAAAGATCGGGCGTACGGGATTTTCAGCGAGCTCATCCGGGAAATCGGATTCAAGACGTTGAAATGACTCTTTTTAGCCCAGAAAGACAGCGAGATCCGAGAGTCCGACATGGATATGGAAAATCTCTCGATGAGACGAGAGCTCATATCGACACCCCCTCTCACTCAGTCATCATCCGCCTCCGAGCGTCCGGATGAGAGATCCGAGTCGGGCGTCCGAGTATATCGTGCCTCTCCTCAGAAAGCATCGGGAAATCCCCAAACGAATGCCAATCCTGCAAATGAACCGCAATACAAAAATGTCGGACGAAACGATCCCTGTCCCTGCGGTAGCGGCAAAAAATACAAACACTGTCATGGTAAATAATCTCCTATGCGCGATACTGACTTAGCTCCCGCCTCCAATGTTCCGGACACGCTCGTGGAGGATCATCCCACTCCCGAATCCCGGCAAAATCCTCAGCCATCGAGTATTCGGCGATTTCTGGATATGCGAGAGATCATCGCGTTTTTTCGTGATCTCGTGGTCATCCTCGCGGCGATTTTGCTCATTCGTACGTTTATCGCGGCACCATTTCAGATCAATGGCAGCTCGATGGAGACGAATTTTCATGATAAAGAATTTATCATCGTCGATAAATTGTCATACCTGCACGTACCCCATATAGGAGAGATCGGCGATCCAGAGCGCGGCGACGTCGTCGTGCTGCACCCGCACGAGGGCGATGAAAAATTTTATATCAAGCGTATCATCGGCATGCCGGGAGATACCGTCCGTTTCGATGAGGGAGAGGTCTATATCACCCCCGCCGGCACAGATACGCAGATACAGCTGGAGGAGCCGTACCTCTCCGCGATCAATCAGGGAAAGACATTTCTCCCGCTCGGGATGGACAATGATGTATTCATAGTACCGGACGGTGCGTATTTCGTCATGGGTGATAATCGAAACAATTCTTCCGACTCGCGGACATGCTTTCGCTCGTGCAGTATCGGGGGATCCAGTCACTACGTCCCCCGTGAAAATATCGTCGGAAAAGCGTTTTTTCATCTGGGATATTTCGAGCTCTTTGATACGCAGGGGGGGCTGGGATCGATGCAGTGGATATCGGAGCCGCGATTTTTCTCTACTGTCAAGAGCTGGGAGTATCCGGAGATCGAGACAATCGTATGAAGTACCGAAACATTCTCTGAAAAAAACGAAAACGCTCTCGATGAAGACGCATCCGAAAACACGCGATAGTCATGTTTTTCCTGCTGGATAAACCGTACGGCATCTCGAGTCATGCTGCCATCCGTCGATTCGCCCGCGATATCGGTGAAAAAAAGATCGGACATACCGGCACGCTCGATCCTCTGGCGACAGGACTACTGCTCGTCGCGACGGGAAATTCGACGAAGCTCATTTCCTACATACCCCATACCGAAAAGACATACGAGTGCGAAATACAGCTCGATGGCTCTACCGAGAGCGGTGATCTGGGGACAGCGGTGATACCGATCGATCCGACTACACTGAAAGCCATACGGATGCAGATCTCGAGAGCATCGATCCAATCCATCGCTAGCGAGCAGTTTGTCGGAGATGTCACGCAAATTCCGCCCGCACACTCGGCACTGCGTGTCGATGGAGAGCGTGCGTACATTCGAAAGCGCAGAGGAGAGCACGTTTCGATGTCGGCTCGCTGTGTGCACATTCGTGAGTTTCATATCGTCTGCTATGATTTTCCCACTGTCAGAGCGCGCATGATCGTCTCCTCGGGGACCTACGTTCGCTCGCTCGCACGTGATCTGGGACACGCGCTCGGACTCGGATGATACCTAAAAAGCCTGAGGCGGACGGCGATCGGACTGCTTTCGGAGTGATACCTCGGCGACATGAGATCAGTAGGTGAAATTGGATACAAGGCACTTCCGCTTTCCGCCGTCTTTCCAGATATCGACCGCATCGATATAGACGATGAGCAGATGCACATGCTCGAAAATGGTATATCCATACCAAATCGCTTTTCGCTCAGCGATGGTGCTCTCGTATTCGCAGAGCATCGGTGATACGTCAAATCACTTTTGCGTGCTCGTACGGGAGTACTATCCGTCGAGCGAAATAATATCTGTGAGTCCCCAGTGGATCGCGACGAGGCTTCATATGGCGGGGGGCTCTGCATCGACGGAGATCTCGAGCGCGAATAGTACAGACGACGGCGCCTGGTAGCGTAGGCATTTATCGCTATCGTCAAATATACAGGGCGTCATGATCTGCGATCCGACGACTCGTCGATCGGCGTCGATCCATACGATTCGCAGCGGGATGCGCGTATGATGCATCCAAAAATACGCACGTATCGGACTGTCAAACACAAAGAGCATACCCTCTCGATCCGGCAGATTTTCTACATATTTGAGTCCTCGCGCACGAGTCTCGGGAGTATCGGCGATCATGATCCGATAGCATATCCCGTCGACACAGGCGAGCGGGTGTGCCGTATGAGCCAGAGCGATGCTCGCTATCATGAGCGATACGACGAATATCACCGTGATGGCGGGACGAGAGGGGGCGATCCGATATGCCATTACCACTGTGTCAGTATGCGCTCGGTCGGGATTTTGCCGTCTCGTACCGAGATACCGTCCGCCTCCAGACGACGGATTTTTTCATCGATACCCAGACGATAGCCGCTCACCGTACCGTCTGCATAGACGACTCTATAGCAGCAGTATTGTTCTGTCAGGGTATTTGCTCGCAGGACGGATGCCACGGCGCGATGATGCGTTCCCGTCTTCTTTGCCAGTGCAGAGTATGTCGTCACGTATCCCGCAGGCAGTGTCGCGAGCGTCTGGAGGATGTGGATCTTTTTTGAATTTGCGTCCATATGATGAAAATAAAGAATCGTCAGTATATTCGAAAATACCGGTATTTCCACTCGTCGCGTGTCGCATCTGAAAATATTTCACGTAATTTCTGTGATTTTATTCTTGTGGTTTTTCCGTCGTCAGGTATCATAATCGTATATTGATTGTTTTGTATTCATGCCGAAAACCGAGCTGCTTTTCCCGGCGGGAAATCTTGAAAAACTCAAATTCGCTTTTGCCTACTGAGCCGATGCGGTCTATGCTGGCGTACCGGCTTTTTCTCTGCGAGCGAGGGAAAATCAGTTTAGCTGGGAGTCGCTCGCAGAGGGCGTCGCGTACACGAGACAGCTTTGAAAAAAAATCTATTTCACCGCAAATATCTACGCGCACAATGTAAAGATTTTGCCATTTATGAAGGCATTTGAAAAAATGCACGCACTCACGCCCGACGCCTATATCATGTCCGATCCCGGTCTCATCTCGCTCGTACGCGAAAAATATCCGGATGCAGAAATCCATCTCTCCGTCCAGGCAAACAATACCAACTGGGCACAGGTGAAATTTTGGCGAGAAAAGGTCGGTATCACGCGTGTCATCCTCTCTCGCGAGCTCTCACTATCGGAGATACGAAAAATCCACGAGATGTGTCCGGACGTCGAGCTCGAATTTTTCATCCACGGTGCCGTGTGCATGGCGTACTCGGGGCGGTGTCTGCTGTCAAACTATCTCTCTGCCCGCGATCCAAATCAGGGCGTTTGTTCTCACAGCTGTCGATGGGAGTATCGCGTATTTCATCGGGAAAACGACTCAAATGATCTGTATGATGAAACACTGCAAACCGGAAAATACACTCCTCTGACCGGAGAATATTTTCTGGAGGAGCGGGAAAATCCGGGCGCGCTCCTGCCCGTAGACGAGGACGAGTACGGTACCTATATCATGAATGCGCACGATATGTGCCTGATAGACGTCATACCGGAGCTCATCGATGCCGGAGTTGTGAGCCTGAAAGTCGAGGGACGATCAAAGACGGTCAACTATCTCGCGGGTGTCGGACGCGCGTATCGTCGAGCGCTCGACGATCTGGAGTCCTGAGAGTCGTATCATCCCGAGGGCTACGCCAGCGAGCTTTTCGCGATATCAAACCGGGGATATACACCCGGATTCATCCGGGGAAATCCCGGGGCGCACGGCATCGACTACGTAAAGCGTGGCTACTATCGCGAGGAGGATTTTCTCGGGATCGTCCGCGAGTACGATCCGATACGAAGTATGGCACGCCTGGATATGCGCGGTCGATTTGATGTGGGTGATACGGTCAGAGTCATTATGCCTTCGGGAGAGCTCTCATATATCGTACGGACGATCGAAACTGCGACCGGTGAGCTGCGCGAGTCTGCACACGGAGGATGAGCCGATCTCTGGGTGAATATGCCGGAAAATCCGGGGGAGTGGGGGATACTACGAAAACGCACGACGAGTACTGGAGAGTAGCTTTATTTCAAATCAAAAGTCCGATCTCTATAGCAGACAATGACGCACTGTCACAGCTGCAGAAAGCAGTCGCTCTGTATACAAAAATAGCGTCACGATGTTTTTATTGCGCGCTTGCAGCTGCACCGGAGGTAGCTCTGGATGGGGTCGACAGATACTCTGTCGAGAGCGCCTGCACCTGAGCATTGTCCACGGGATAGAGATTTTTGACGATATGGTAGATGATGACGGTGATCTGTGCGAGTGTGGCACCGATGAGTAGCGACATATGCAGATAGTCCAGATCTGTCATATACATGATGCCAAATACGATGATCGTCTCGAAAAAGAGGAAAAACATAAGCCATCGAAACACGATGGTTTTCTGTTCGCGTTTTTGATCCTGGGTGAGGATATCGTCAAATTTTGCGATGATTTTTCCCATCTCCGCGCTCTTTTCATGTCCGTCGAGATCGGGATTGTTTGCCACGACTTCTTTCCACTGCCCCAGATAGGAGACGCGCAGTGCGGGTAGGACGTAGTTGAGCTTTCTGAGTCGATTTGAAAAAAAATCGTACCACGGATTTTGCGATGCGACAAATGTGCCTTCTTGCAGCTCCTGATAGTATTTTGCACTGTCATATCCCAGCTCGTCCACCGCCGATTTATTGAGGAAATACTCGAGCGTGTAGTTGAGGCGCAGAGAGTCTATTTCTCGCTTGAGCGAGCTGATTTCCTCCGCGGCTTTTTTCTTGGCTTCATGGACTTCCTCCTCGGCTTTCTTTTTCGTCTCATAGATTTTTTCTCGATGCATCACCGAGAGTCGTTCTTTTTCGATAGAGGTTTTTTCGATGATTTTTTCGGCGTCCTGGAGGGATTCGATAGAGTGGGTTTCCCCGATATTTTCCATATTCTCCGTGGTTTGTGACGAGTCTTCGGACAGCATACTTTCCTCCGGCAGTGCGCCTACGATTTCAGGATCTTCCGGAGCGGGAGCGCCTGGGACGGGAGGCTCTGTCGGATCGGTATGGACCTCGGTCGCCATCGCGACGAGACCCTCGCCATTGCAGCGCTCGAGCGCGAGTTCTTTTATCACCTTGCTCCCACGAGTAAAATCATAGTAGCGAACATACGAATCAATCTTGAGCTCTCTCTTTTTCTTCAGACTCTTGTAGGTCTCGGTCAGGTAGCTGCCGTTTGAGGTATTTTTCTCTATGATGGTCGAGAGGCTCAGCCCCGTGATGCGCGTGTCCTGTCACTCGGGCGCGAATACCGAGTACTCTTTCCCAAAGATTCCCGTCTCTGGATCATACGCCAGATGGACCGCATGCGAATCCTGATGAGGTATGGTCGGAGTCGCCGAGATGAGGTATCGCCGTGCGTACGAGAGATTGCTTTGCAAACACTCGGTGATGGCATCGGTATCCAAAAACTGCGAGAGGATATGTCGACGCTCGAGCAAAAGAACATTTCGACCCGAGGAGAGAGGAGAGCGCACCCAGGCACGAATGCCGTCGATATCGATGAAATAGAGATTTTTGAAATCCTCGATGGAAATCTGAAACTGCCGGGGATCCTGAGGAAACTCGATGTAAAAGCTGTTATTTTCATTCACGCGATAGCTCTCGTGAAAATCAAAGAGATACGCCTGGCGCTTGTTTGTCTGAAAAAATATGATCGAGTCCCCTTCGATCACGCGCTCCAGGTCGTGATACGAGCCACTATAGACATAGATACCCTTTCGACCGTCCGAGAGATCGTCGATGCCGATATTGTCAAATCCGGCGGAGTAGATGAGTACGAGCTTTGACGAGGGCGACATGGTTTTTTGTATTTGCGAAAAAGAATGCGCGACTCTGGCATGGTATCGTATTTTTCTCGAAAATTCAAACATGCAGTCCTAAAATCATCAAATCATTATATAAGCAGACAAGCCTGCGCCACCCAGCGCAGACGGACTATATCTCTCCATCGGGATCGAGGATCCACTGTCGCATGAAGTACTGGTGCTTTTCTTCATCAAAAAACGAACGAGATCCGATTCTTGTGATGCGCACGGTTCGGGTCTCGTTTGTATGAATATTTTTTATGGGTGTGGACGCTCACGATACCATCGCTCTATGCAGTTTCTCGCGCTCGCGAGAGAGCAAAAAGATGATTTTATCGGTGAATTCTTGTCCCTTTTCCGCCTCTTCTCAAAAAAAATTTTTACAGTCATAGACAGTCTCGATAAAGGCATGATGATCACGCCGACGCACGATCTCGGCAAAGTGCGCGGCAGATCAGAGAAACGCTTGATACACCTGTTCGTTTTTAGGATTTTCGAGCTGGATGTCGGTATACAGTTCGGGCTTTTGGTGGATATAGCGCTCCACCATCGCGATGAGGATGCGATATATGGGAGAGGAAAATCCGTGCGTGAGCCTGACATTGACTCCGAGGCGTCGGATCGTCTCCGCCATGACAAAAAGGGAAAAGTGCGTCATACCCTGGACAATGGACATCATCGTATCGTGCTCTTCGGCGGTCGTTTCGATGATATTGGCGCCGAGTCGTTTGATTTCACCCTTGAACCACTGATAGCGCGCATCAGCAAAAACCCGATCATCATACGGAGTCAGGACGACCATCTGTCCTTCGAGTGTCTCGAGATAGGGACCAAACATGGGATGCGTCGGAATGACGAGCACATCCTCCGAGACACACTCGCGCATGGTATTGGTCGGTTCCATCTTTACCGAGGTGACATCCAGGAGGACTGATCCTTTTTTGAGAAATGGAGCGATCTCGCGGACGACATCTCCGGTACAAGAGATTTTGACGGCTATGATAGTGATGTCGGCGTCGCTGACAGCCTTTGTATTATCCGATGTGTATACTGCTCCGATAGAGGCGGCTGCGCGCGTCCCGCGCTCGGCATGACGTCATGTGAGCATGAGACGCATACCACCCCCATAGTGCTTGAGCAAAAATTTTGCAAGCCAAAATCCGAATCCCGAACTCCCTCAGAGAATAGCGACATGATATGACATAGACTCCGAAATAAAACGGTACCTGTCGATAAAAGTGTAATAATTTTTCTTGAAAATGCATGCAAAAACTCGATAAAATAAAAATATCGATACCGTTCTTGCTTTTTATTGGGATTTTGAGCACTTTTTTCTCTGATGAAGCAATCATAGAAGATGTATATTTTGCACAAATAAAAAACATATATCGTTTGCGCTGTTTTTTTGACAAAACAAGTTCAAGGAGTCTGTTTTACCCCATCCGATATTTACGCGAAAACGAATGTGTACTACCGGTGGTTGTCTTTGATTTTGTGGATCGTGAGATATTTAGGAGGATACCGACAGCGATGAGCAGAGACAAAAGCGACGACCCTCCATAGCTCACAAAGGGGAGAGTAACGCCGGTCAGCGGGACAATATTGAGGTTTACACCGATATTGACAAATGCCTGGATGACGATCCAGCTCGTGATACCGAGGGCGACGTATCGAGCAAAGAGGTCTTCACTCTCTTTTGCGATGCGAAATCATCGCTCCGCAAGCACGAGGTAGACGACGACGAGAGCGCCGACACCCAGAAATCCGAGCTCTTCGGCGACGACGGAAAATATAAAATCTCCCTGCGCCTCCGGAAGGTAGCCGAATTTTTGCACGCTCTCACCAAATCCGAGTCCGAAAAATCCGCCGCTCCCAATAGCGATGAGTCCCTGCTCGGTCTGAAAATGGATCGTACGCTTTTCGATGAGTGTTTGATTATCAGATAAAAAATTGTCCACGCGATCAGTGATATACGAAAAGGTATTTCGCTCATCGGGAGTATCGTATCGTCCGAGTACGTAGACGCTCGCCGACAGGAGCGTAAAAAGCGCGATCACGATGGCGATATAGCGCACGGATCCCCCTCCTATAAAATACATCACGAGTGCGAGCGGACCGATGATGAGCATCGAGCCGAAATCCGGCTGGAGTGCCAGCAGTATGACGACCGCGGCGAGGATGGAAAAGAACGGGAGCGCACCACTTTCGAATATCGACATAGTACCGCGCGCGCGCTTTAGAAAGCTCGCGAGGTAGATGATGAGTGCGAGTTTGGCAAACTCTACAGGCTGCAGCGAAAAGGGAACACCGGGAATATTGAGCCATCAGCGAGCCCCATTGTACTCCGAACCTATAAAGAGCACGACGACCAGCAATCCGATACCGAGTAAAAAGATATGACGCGCGTACTTTTCATAAAGCTCATAGGGAACCTTGACGATAAATGCAAATACGAAAAACGACACGAATACGTGCATGAGATTTCGCACGAGATAAAATGAATTCGTCGCCTCATCGAGTGCTCACGCGTTCACCATCTCACTCGTCACTTTGTACGAGGGGTAGACACTCACCGAGCTGATCATGATCATGCCAAATACGACGAGTCCGAAGACCAAGAAAAAGAGCGGGTAGTCGATATGTTTCGTCTGCATCTAGCGAGGAAGATAGGCGAGAATACCGGGATCGATCGACACGAGTATCATGATCACAAGCTCGCAAGCGAGGATAATAACGACCGGTCAGAAATCGAGCGGACCCAGTCGCGTGGGAAAGTATCGCGCTACTCACTCGCGCAGAGGGTCTACGATATCACTGACGATCCCGATACGGATGGGACGCCCGACAAACACCGATACCCATGAGAGCACGATATCGACGATCACGAGTATCTGGATGATGGAAAAAAAGACCGCAAATACGAGAAAAACGAGTGTCATCGAGGGGTGATTTTGAAGCAATCGTAAGGAAGATCGAATATACTCCTTTGTGATTTTTTGACAAGCATTTCGAAAGTACAGACAAAAAGAATGCGAATATCGAGCGGAAAAATTTGGATTTTGACTCGTATGCGTATACTTTAGGCGTATACGATTGCTATTTTCCGGTATGCTTGATTTTCGCTCACTTTTCGAATTTCTCTTCAAGTCATTTCGCATCTCGCGCGATACGGAGCAGATCGAGTCGCTCATACAGGAGGGGCAGCGGTACGTAATGCTCGTAAAGCGATCGCTTATTTACGGAGTGTTTACGGCTTTATTGCTCATACCGGTCGGGATACTCGCCACCGCAAACATCATCCTCGTTCACAGGCACTTTGAGGTGACATTTCATGCATGGACGCTTTCGGTGATGCTTGCAGTCAATTTTCTTTTTGCTCTCTACTACGGCATACGCTACCTCGTCTACTATCGTCGCACCTATCAGGGCTCGTCGGAGATCATAGACGTCTATACCGCTTTAGAGCGACTGACGCGGGGAGACAGGCATTTCACCCGATTTTTCAATCAGGCAATGGCAAATCTCGCCTTTTCCATCGTCATCATCATCTACTATGTCGGGCATATCATCTTCATATCCCGATTTTCACAGGGTCTCTGGATGGCGCTCGATATCGTGTGTGTAATCGCTGGATTTTTTCTGCTGCGCTACTATGCCGATCGAATGCTCAATCTGGAAATGGACTATACCATCGTCGTGCCCGAGCGAATGTATTTTGTCAATCAGATCGGCATGTACGCCGATGTGCAGACACTCGACGCTGAAAAGATCAAGACGATCCGATCCCGCTTTCCAAATTTTCTTGCCTCCTTTTTTCACTACGGTATCACGGATATCCTCACGGAGGGTGATATGAATGATATCGGAGTCATCAGGCTGCCGTACGTATCCTATCCCGAGGAGACCGTGGCAAACATGCAGCGCCTGCTGGACAGGAGGACCGAGATGCTGGACAAAGTCCATAATGTCTATCTCCAGCGCATCGTATCACAGTATCAGATCGATCGGGATGCCGATGATTTTCAGGAGCGGATACGCCTATTTTTGCGTGACTACGAAGAGCAGATAAAGCGTGACTACATCGAAACGCAAGACGAGCAAACAAAGCGCGAAATCCGCGATATATACGAGCGCTACGGTCATATGACCCCTGACGCAAAGCAGTCCCCGAATATTTGACCTGACGCGTAAAATCGACTACACTGAAAACGTATTTCCCATTTTTCTATGAACGATCTCTTTCAGGACTATCGACAGCATCGCTCCCGCGGACGCAAAAATATCGTCATCATCCTGGCATCTCTCGCACTTGCCGTCATGGCAAATGTCGCACTCTTTCAGACTGACCTGGGGCGCACGCTCCAGACATCGGTACGAAATGTGAGTACGAGCGCGAGCGAACGCGCCGAGAGCGATCTCATCCTCGAGGTCACATCAGAGCTCTCCGATCTGCTCGCCGTACGAGTCCAAAATCCCATCGACGCCGCAGAGCAGATACGCTTTACGCTCCTGTCCGATCCTGAGAAAATTGATTTTGCAAATTTTTTCACCGAGACCGACGGAGCGAATATCATCCAGCAGACGACCGCACCCGGTATGCGCGAGATCGTCGTCGAGTTTCAGAGCCCTCATGATATAGCATCCGGGGAGATTCTTCTCTTCATCGCCTACGATCGCATCGAGGATGATCAGAGCTCGGTCGTCGTGACGATGGCAGAATCACAATTTCTCTCGGGAGGAGAGTCGTACCTCCTGTCAAATAAAGCCGTGGAGTTTTAGCAACGCGTATTATCGCTCTGCCGATTTTCTCACACGATTCATGATTGCCCG
Organism: Candidatus Altimarinota bacterium; assembly: GCA_028277205.1. Classification (GTDB taxonomy): domain Bacteria; phylum Patescibacteriota; class Gracilibacteria; order BD1-5; family UBA2023; genus JANQGT01. The sequence goes on along the minus strand of JANQGT010000028.1, from coordinate 2,779 downwards.
GGCGAGACCGGTTTTTTCGCCGATATCTTCGATCAGCAGGATATCATACTCTCCTCAATCGACGCGCGTATACGTCTCATAGAGTACCTTTGCGAGCAGTCGGGGATCGTCTCGATCTCACCAGACAAACGGGTGAATCTCCGTGCGTGTTTTCAGTGTATCGTGAAATGCGGCAAGATACTGCTCTGTCGCAAGCAACGCAATATGACTGCGTACCGGTATTTCCGGAGGAGCCTCATCTGCAGAAATGATGCAAACCCGGACATTCGGAGCGTAGTGCCGGTATTTCATCCCGGGTGCTGTTATTTTTTCGTCGCTTGCATTCGCGTACTCGACACGACAGTCCGGGAGCACTCACTCGATATCCTCATGCGCGATAGAGCCCGGACGTAAAATCCGGACAGTATCCCCGTCGACCCGGACGATCGTAGACTCGATACCGGTATCACACGCTCATCCATCGAAAATATACGGGACACTATTTTCAAAATACGCTCGCGCCATACCGGCACTCGTCGCACTCGGACGCCCCGACGGATTCGCAGAGGGAGCGGCGATAGGCAGATCCAGCACCGAGAGGATGCCTCGCGCAAGCGGATGATCGGGTACGCGCACTGCGACCGTCGATAAACCGGCACATGCCGTCTTGGAGATTTTTTCCGGTATTGCCGGCAGGATGATCGTGAGCGGACCGGGCATGAATGCCTCTATGAGCCGACACTCAATATCCGAATTGATCCGAGCGTATTCCGCGATTTTCCCGGCATCATGGACATGCACGATGAGGGGATTGTCTTGCGGTCGCCCCTTGATGGTGAATATCCGGGCGCACGCCGCATCATCCAGGGCATTCGCGCCGATGCCGTATACCGTCTCCGTAGGGAAGATAAACACGCCGCCGCCTCGGACATACCGGACAAATTCTTCAGTGATGTCGGGATGAAAATAAGATTCTTTGGTCGTACAGTGCATCACCAAAATAAAGACTATAAGAGCAAGAAAGAGTGAGTATATACGGAAAATCGCAAAAATCCAAAGCATCAAAAGCCGGTTTTCATTTTGTCTTCACCCAGAGATTTCGTATACTGGGAGCTTGCTTTTTTCGAAATCTCATGGACGAATTTCGCCTGCGATCCCAGTACAGTCCCACCGGCGACCAGCCCGACGCCATCCGCGCCCTGGTAAAAAATATCCGCGCTGACAATCGCGATCAGACACTGCTCGGTGTGACCGGCTCCGGAAAGACGTTTACCATGGCAAATATCATCGCCGAGCTGCAGCGCCCCGCCCTCGTCATCGCGCACAATAAAACGCTGACCGCCCAGCTCGCTCAGGAATTTCGCGAGTTTTTCCCGGAAAATGCGGTGCACTATTTCGTCTCGTACTATGACTACTATCAGCCCGAGGCGTACATCCAAAAAACCGATACCTACATAGAAAAAGAATCCACCATCAATGCGGAGATAGACCGTCTCCGGCACGCGACGACGGAGAGTCTGCTCTCGCGTCGGGATGTCGTGATCGTCGCGAGTGTGAGTTGTATCTACGGTATCGGCGATGTGGAGGACTACGAGCGCCAGGTCGTGCACCTGCGAGTCGGAGAGCAGAGCTCTATGGAAGAGCTCATCACTGAGCTGGTCGGCATCCAGTTTGATCGTACGCAGACGGATTTTCTTCCGGGGATGTTTCGTGTGCTCGGCGATACTATCGACATATTTCCCGCTTCGAGAGAGGAGTATTATTCCATAGAGTTTTTCGGGGACGAGATCGAGGCGATCACGAAAAAGCAGCCGATCACCAATCATCGGCTGGAGTCGCTGCAGCATGTGATGATTTTTCCCGCCAAACACTTTGTGACGACGGAGGCGACGATCGCCGAAGTCATCCCCCAGATACGCGAAGAGCTGGAGGAGCGAATCCGGTTTTTTCAGGATCAATGAGATATACTGCGCGCCGAACGGATAAAAACCCGGGTCGAGTACGATCTGGAGATGCTGCAGGAGGTGGGGTATGTCAATGGCATCGAAAATTACTCGCGCTATTTTTCCCGACGAAAAGCCGGTGAGCCGTCATCCACACTTTTGAATTTTTTTCCTGAGGATTTTCTCACATTCATAGACGAGTCGCATATCACGATCCCGCAGGTCGGCGGTATGTACGCGGGGGATCGCGCCCGAAAAGAAAGCCTCGTAGAAAACGGATTTCGTCTGCCGAGCGCATTTGATAATCGACCGCTGCAATTTCATGAATTTGATGCGCGTATCGGACAGCGCGTCTATGTCTCGGCGACACCCGCCGCCTACGAGCGGGAGCGCTCCAGTCTCATCGTCGAGCAGGTCATCCGCCCGACGGGACTGCTGGATCCAGAGATCGAAATACGCGATATGGAGTATATGGTCGATCATCTCATGAAAAGCATTCGCGAAGTCGTCGATCGAAATGAGCGTGCGCTCGTGACGACCCTCACGAAAAAATCGAGCGAGGAGCTCTCGGAGTATCTGGCAGAAAACGGCGTGCGCGTGCGCTATCTGCACTCGGAGATCGATACTATCGAGCGACTTGAGATTTTGCGGGATCTGCGCGAGGGAAAGACGGACGTGATCGTAGGAGTCAATCTCCTGCGGGAGGGACTGGATCTGCCGGAGGTCTCATTTATCGCGATCCTCGATGCGGAAAAAATCGGATTTTTGCGCTCGACGCAGTCGCTCCTGCAGATCATCGGGCGCAGCGCCCGAAATGCAAACGGGCGCGTCGTCATGTACAGCTCTCGCGATTCTGA
>JANQGT010000029.1 GCA_028277205.1 Candidatus Altimarinota bacterium | reverse complement strand
ATTTGTGTATTTATGGTATGTGGTTTGTATGACTCTTGTTTCTTTCGCTTTATATTCAGCTTCTCTTGGAGTTTAGATGGTCTTTATGGATGTGTGGGGGTGAGGGGGGTGGTGTACAAAAAAGTGGGACAATAATGGCGAGAGGAAGAGCGCTCTCACTAAATCCCCACCCCGTCCTCGGACAGCGACTCGAGTCAGCGCGAATAGGAAATGCAAAGCTTTCGATCGTGTCCCTCTCCGACGCTGAATGTAGAGATCTCCGTCAGTCACTTTTCCGATATGTAGTCGTGGGCTTTTTTTCGCTCGTAGGATGAGAGCCGCTCGACAAAGACATCGCGCTGTGTCTCAAGCGCGAGTGCGAGTTTTTTTTCGATGAGACGATACAGGCGCTCATCGCGAGAGAGCGTGTAGTCGTTTACCTCCATGTGCAGCCTCGCCCGCCCACCCGAGAGGCGCTCCAGCATCCGCGAAAAAATATGCGCCGTCGCATCGAGATTTTTTCCTCTCTGTCCGATGACGATATGCGAGTCGGGCGTACGGAGGATGAGGCGGTATATGTTTTTCTGCGCATCCTCCTCTACGAGCTCGAGCGAGTCGAGCGTGACGCCGATACCGGCATAAAAATCGCGAATGAGGGATGTAAAGTCGTCGAGCATGGGAGATGGAAAGTCTCTCCAAAGTATACCCCGCTTGAGAGGAAACACAAATCCTCGGACAGCCAAATCCCACTATATCCGCACAAACACGCATACCTCGCGCCCCACTGTCTGCCCGGGACGACGGTAGACGAGAGACGAGGGAGCACCAAACGCATCAGGCAAAAGAGGCAACGCTACAAAACCGGCACGCCGGATCGCCGCAAGCGAACGAGTGGCAGAGACGACACGTCGACCGATATGCCACACCGGCAGACACAGTACGATCCGGGCACTCCAGCGACGACTGGAGAGTCAGCCGAAAAATCGCAAATACAGCCGGGCAAGCTCGCTGTCCGCGCGCTCGACCGCCGACGGCGCAATGGTGGCAGCAGAAAAAATCGGACCGAGCCATCCCTCCGTCACGATAGGAGTATCGGGAGCAATATCCGTACGTGTCGCGACATCCCGGGCATCCAGTGTGAAAATGCGCGCATCGATACCATTTTCTGAAAATCGGGCAAGATTTTCCCGGGTTGCCCGGACCATTTTCGCAGAAATATCACTCGCAAAAATCGGGGAGATCCCCGAGCGCGCCGCCTCGATAGGCACAGTCCCGAGTCCGCAAAACGGATCGTAGACACACGTATGCGATCCCGAGAGTGAGAGGAGGATCTGCGCGAGTTTCGGTGGCAGCATGCCGACATTCATATCACGCTGTTTTCCCATGTCACGCTCACTGTAGGCGTCCACATCCTGCGCATGACGGATGCGTCAGAAAAACTGGTCACCACTATGCATCCGCAGTCGCACAAAGGCGTATCCCCCGTCGATGATACGCTCTCTCTGCAGGAGGACGGCACCGGGATTTCGACCGTCGGCGTGATTGGCATTTCGTACGGGAAAATCTGAGAGCTGGGATCGCAGCTGTTTTTTGATAGAAAGCGCGAGAGAAAACTGCCCCGGATCAGCGGGATACGACGAGAGTGTATAGCGGATTTTTCCCACAGAGTGATGCGACTGGATATGATCGACACTCCTGAGTGCGAGCTCGGAAGCATCGCGAGTGCGTCCGAGAATCTCCCCTGCAAATATCGAGCCGCCGAGTTTCGGGTATGTATCGGCGAGCAGCCTGTCATCAACTCAATCGAATATCGCACAGTCATGGGTCGAATCAACATACGAAGCCTCCGGGAATCGCGCGAAGATCTCGGCAAGTGAAAGCTCCGGATGTCGACCGAGGATGAAAAAAGCGCGCATCGAGAAAGAATATGGCTATGCGAGAAACGAAAATCGTTTCTCTTGAATCTGAGAAATTATACGCGAGCCTGCGGTATTTCAAGCGCGAATGCAATGCACACGGCTCGATATCACTGCATGCAGGCAAAATCGTCTATCGAAAACGCAGCCAAGTGGAAAATCTCTGTCATATTTTCATCGCCTGAATTTTTGCTTTTTCGTGATCACGATCGGGAAAATCTCTCGCCGAGCCAGCGTATGATGTCAGCCCGGTCATACTGCAGCAGCACATGAGAGGCGTACAGCGAGATTTTTCTGCAGCGACATTACACGACTGCCTTTGCGGGCAGTCCGATGTGCCCATCGAAAAAGGCATCAAACTCCTCCCGAAGGATCTCTTCCTTTTTCAGGAGTACCTGGACGATTCGCTCGTGCAGATCCTGATTTTCGCTGATGATGGATTTGGCTCGATCGTAGGCGGACTTGAGCAGCGAGCGCACTTTCGAGTCGACGATCTTGTGCGTCTCCTCGCTGATAGGCAGCGCATCACCGTCCATACCCAGATGATTGCCGTCCAGCGAGCGTACCGAGAGATTTTCGGGACCGAGCTCCTCGTCAAATCCGTAGCGCATCACCATATTGCGCGCGATTTCCGTCGCGCGTTCGATGTCGTTTGACGCACCGGTCGTGATATTTTCCTGCCCGAAAAATATCTCCTCCGCCACGCGTCCGCCGAAAAGCGTCGCAAGCTCATCGAGAAATTTCGCCTTTGAGATCAGGATGCTGTCACGCTCCGGCAAAAACCACGTGACTCCGAGCGCACGCCCGCGCGAGAGGATCGAGACCTTGTGCACGGGATCGGTGTGCGGCAGCATCTTGCCGACGATGGCGTGCCCGACCTCGTGATACGCTGTGATCCGCGCCTCGAGCTCGGTCATTTTGAGGGATTTTTTCGTATTTCCCATGAGCACTTTTTCGATGGACTGCTGCAGATGTGCCTGTGTGATCGTCTTGTTTCCCTTTTTTCCCGCGAGGATGGCAGCTTCATTGATGAGATTCGCGAGATCCGCCCCGCTAAATCCGACCGTGGAGCTCGCGATCGAGCGAAGTTGAACGTTCTTTGCGAGTGGCTTGCCCTTGGCGTGTACTTCGAGGATTTTCACACGATCCTCGATATTCGGGAGATTGATCGTGACCTTTCGATCAAATCGTCCGGGGCGCAAAAGCGCTTTGTCGAGGACGTCCGCACGGTTTGTAGCGGCGAGGATGATGACGTGTGTTTCATTGTCAAATCCGTCCATCTCCGTCAAAATCTGATTGAGCGTCTGCTCTCGCTCGTCGTGCCCTCCGCCGATACTCGGCGAGCGTCGTTTTCCGATAGCGTCGATCTCGTCGATGAAAATGATGGCGGGCGCTTTTTCCTTTGCCTCGCGAAAAAGATCGCGCACCCGCGCTGCTCCTACGCCGACAAATACCTCCATGAATTCGGAGCCGGATATGGAGAAAAACGGCACGTCGCTTTCGCCTGCGACCGCACGGGCAAGCAGCGTCTTTCCCGTCCCGGGAGGTCAGACCATCAGGATTCCGCGCGGGATTTTCGCACCGAGCTTTTCGTATTTTTTCGGATGTTTCAGGAAATCGACGACTTCGGTGAGATCGTCTTTTTCCTCGTCGGCTCCCGCCACATCACTAAATTTTACCCGATCCTTTCCCTCCGGATCGTATATGCGCGCGCGATTTTTCAGCAGCGCCATCGGTCCTCCACTCACCCCGGACGACAGGCGCCCGATCAAAAACACGAGCAAGAGCACGAAGAGCACCATCATGATCACCGTCGGCACGAGCTCCAGCAGGAGATTTCCCCAGACGTCATCTTTGACATTTATCGATGTGGGATTGTCCGGATCATTGAGACCGATATCAGACAGTCCGTCACCGGTCGGCAGCTTTACGCGATCGAGCTGGGTCGTCGTCACGAGCTCTCCGTTGATCCACTGCTCTTTTTGGTCGGTACGCTCTGCGGTGATGGTGCGACCCTCTACCAGGATATTCGAGTATGCTCACTCGCGATAGTTTTTCACGACTTCATTGATGCCGATATCCGTATTCACGATCTCGCGATCATTGCTCGAAAAAAAGGCGTACAGCGACGAGACCACGATCGCGACGAGCAGGAGAATCACAAAAGGATTCGGACCGCGGGAAAACCGGGCAAGACCGGTTTTCGGATCGTCTTTTTTGGCACTCTGAGACTTCGTGAGATCGATACGCTCGTTATTCGGATTCGGGTGTGGTTTTTTTGCCATATGCAGGAAAAATCGGTCGAATGAAATAAGATAGAAGTGCGCAATCACGAGAAGCCAGCATGATTATATCGGATCGCACGCGAAAAATCAATGTCAGTCCCGTCCCTATCGAAAGGGATGATACTCCACGACATTAAGAATCCGGTAATCGGGATCCGCCTCACGCAGGCGCTCGTATATGCCATTGAAGTGCAAGAGCCCGTAAAGAAGCATGATTTTCTCGTGCTCGGAGGCGAGCACTGCCTCGGCGATATGCGCATCCCGCTCGTCCAGCACGACTTCAAAGAGCGCGTGTCGACTCGGATCACCCTCGATCGCACCACTGGCAAACGCTTCATTTTTGAGAGCAAAATTCAGCGTCGCACGCACGAGCAGTTGTACGGCTCTTTTGCCCGCATCCGGCAGACGCTCGTAGTCGGATACCGTCTCGGTGAGACTCGACACGGGAGCCTCGGAAATCGCACTCGTATCGAGGGGTCCGGTGTCGAGACGCGCTTCGTAGAGCGTCATGACTCGATCGAGCGAGAGATCCACATTTTGATCGCGATCGTCGACGATACCGAGAAAATTCTCATTTTGCTGTGCGAAGAGTCCCGACAGCATGGCGAGACCGGTATAAAAATCCGGACCGAGATCGACGCCGACCGCACGACTAAAGTCCCGAAGGCGCTCCGATGACTCGACGTTTACTCATTCATAAAAGAGAAAAAATCCGCCCTCTTTCGCCTCTCGGATATTCGTCCCGACAGTATCGTAAAAGGATTCACTCGCCACATGCGACATCGTCTGAAATATGATGGTCTTCTCACCATTTGATATGACAAATGTCGGGAGGGTCGCCGGAGCGAGCATCGTATGATAGACCACGAAGCACCCGACGACACCCAAAAGCGACGCTACGACGACGGCGTACCATCCGAAAAACGCGACGAGAAAGGCACGAATATCCCATCCGCCGCCTCGGCGCGAGAGCCGATATCCCGCATACACGATCCCGGCGGCGAGCACGAAAATCATGAAAAAACCGATGATCTCCCCTATGACGGAGGCAATACCAAATACGATCGCGATACCGAGAAAAAATACGAGAAAAAAGCTGCAACCGAATATCGCCCGCATCCGGACGGGACGAGAGAGCTGTTTGAAAAAATTATTTGACATTAGTGTGAAAATTCATATATATAACTTTGATTATTTGATAATTTTCAGTGAAATATGAAATCGCAAATCGTGCGGGCAATAGTATGCATTTCCCTCGTTTTTGCAATGTTTTCCGCATCTACGGCGTATGCCGATTTCTTTTCCGAGACCGTATATCCATTTAGTCCCGAGACCGAGCGACTGGTACTGACACGGCTCTCGGACGTGGATCTGATCCGCCCCGAAAACCGGCAAAAATACCGGGATACCAGAAATTTTCTCGCAGCGCTCGCCCGCGAGATCGCGCGTCGCTACGAGTCCGAGCGCATCCGCTACTACCGGATGTACGATCTCATCATCGACTATGAATCGCTCGTATACGAGCTCGACAGCTATTTCATCATCCTCGCCGAGACCGAGCGCCGGGATGACGCACTCCTGGAGTACGAGCGTGTCCAGCGTCTCGTGGCGGTGCGCGCCGCCTACGAAAAGCTGCAGGGACACCTGGAGGACAGTATAGTTTCGCGATGACGCGGGGGGCGGTAGTTTCTTGATTTCAGTATTTTTTTGCAGATAAATCGCGTCGGGACGCGATTTTTTTTGCGATGAGAGGGAAATGCGATATAGTACCCGGTATTTATATTTCAAGCTCTATCCATGAAACGCGTCTTTACCGGTATAAAGGCAACGGGTGATCATCTGCATCTCGGAAACTACTTTGGGACGATCGTACCGTTTCGAGAGCATACGCAGGGAAATGACGCCATGATATGGGTGGCGGATCTCCACTCGCTCACGAGCGTACACGACAGCGGGAAACTGGGGGCAAATTTTCATAATATCGCGACGGAGCTTTGCGCTATTTTCGACGATGAAGCCATAACAATTTTTCGTCAATCCGACATCCGTCAGCTCCCGCTCCTGCACTGGATCCTGTCCACTATCACACCCCATTCGCTCATGCTGCGCGCCCATGCTTTCAAAGACGCGCAGGCAAAAGGCAGCGATCTGAATATGGGTGTCTTTACCTACCCCATCCTCATGGCGGCGGACATCCTGGGCTACGATATAGAGCAGGTGCCCGTCGGCAAGGACCAGACCCAGCACATCGAGTTTACGCGCGACATCGCAGAGGCATTTCATCGGGCATATGATCGCGAAGTATTTACCATGCCGGAGGGCGTCTACGGCGACATGCCGACACTGCCCGGACTCGACGGTCGGAAAATGAGCAAATCATACGATAATTTCGTGAGCTTTTTCGAGGATGAAGAGACAATCCGAAAAAAAGTCATGTCCATCGTCACGGACTCAAAAGGCGTGGACGAGCCGAAAAATCCCGATGAGTGCAGCGTGTTCGCGTTTATTCGGCTCTTTGGGACGGAGGAGGAAATCGTCAGCATCGCGCAAAAATACCGAACGGGCGGCTATGGCTACGGACATGCAAAGCTGGCGCTCTATGATATGATCATGCGCTACAGTGTCGCATACCGGACACGCCGGGACGAGCTTTTGAAAAAACCGGACATCGTGCGTGATCGGCTCGATCGGGGAGCCGACCTCATGAATGCGCGGATGGACGAAGTGATGGAGCGCGTGCGGGATGCGACGGGGCTGTAGGGACGACCGTTTTTGAGAAGTTGAATTATGCGCTTGGGTATCCTCAAGAAGCTCTCATGGGACTGTGAATACATCTTCGCTTCAGTTGCTCAATTTTTCCCAAGACGGCAAATCTTTCAGTACTTCATGTTATTGAGCGCGGCGGCACGTTAGCAATCCACCTCGCCTAGAATCTATCATGCAAGCATTCACACTAGAGAATACACACAAAGCGGACAGCCGTCCGCTTCTTTTCATACAAAAACGCTACTAATCCACATAGATATACCCCCGGATCGCCGCATCGTCCTTATTGACTTTTCGGATGGTTACCTCATTCAGACGACGATAGTTCATGTCTTTTACGATGATGTGATCGGACTGGATATCGACGACCAGTCCCACGTGTCCGTAGTATGGATTGTACCCTCGTCCGCCAAATGCGATGATGGATCAGACAGCCGGTGTCTTTCCGGTCGGCACACCCTGCGCTGCGGCATTTCGCAGCCACTGATTGGCATTTCCGCGCCACGTGACATTTTTATGCATCGCGACAAAATACGTACAGTTTCCCCAGACAAATCCGCGACTCTGACCGGTATACTCTATCCTGTACGTGCGTCCGGCGTGCGACAGTCCCTCCGGAATATTTGTGGCGTACGACGGGACTTTGGCAGTAGGCGTCGTGTATGCGGGCGATCGGGATGCGACGCGTACCTGGTACGGACGGGCGTCCGGGATCACGAGCTCCTGCCCGATCAGGAGCTCCGTCTCGGCAGCGAGATTGTTTTGACTCTGGATGACCGCGGTATCGACACCAAATTTTTTTGCGATCTTTTCGACGGTATCCATCGACTCGACGGCATAGACGACGCCGCTTACGGGTGGGATTTTGATGACTTCGCCAGGATGGATGACGCGATCGGGAGAAAAGTTATTTGCCCAGAGGATGGAGTTTTCCGATACTCGAAATTTCTCGGCGATCGTGCTAAATCCGTCTCCGGCTTCGACCGTGTACTCGGTCAGTGTATTGATCCCGGAGATATCGCGCGTGTCCCCCAGAAATCCCGACGGCTTTATGTAGCCGCTCTCGGAGGTGGCTATCGCCTGCGCTCCAAATGAATCACCGGCATCATACGAGATGAGGATCGACGACACATCGTACTCCCCCACGCTCGTTTCGGTGTAGTGGTGCTTTCCGAATGAGGGGTAGATAGGAAGAATGAGGACGACAATGGCAGCGAGAAATTTAAACTTTCGGGCGATGCGGACGAGCTTGCTGCGATGGTAGAGAGTGTTTCTGGCGTTTCGACTGAGGCGGGCGTGGAGATTGATCCGACTGGGACGCATTCAAAAATTTTAGAAATAAATCATACCGAAAAAATCGGCATGCTTTCCGGCTGTCGCGCTATGCGATCGACACGACTTCGAGTCGTGTTTTTCGCGCGCGAAATCCCTGCGTGCGGTGATAGTGTTTTTTTGATTTCATTTTATAAACGATGGTTTTCGCATCGAGAAAATGATCGACAATGCGGCATGAAACGGTCCTACCCTCCACAAAGGGCGTACCGATCTGGACGCTCTCTCCCGATGCATCGGATACGAGAAGCGGTGAAAAACTGGTCTTCGAAGTCTCTGCGTCACTCTGACGATCTACCTCGATGATATCTCCGACACTTACGATATGCTGATGTCCTCCCACTTCTACGACTGCGAACATAATATGTGTACGAAAACAAGTCAATTTACGCGGGTGATGATAGAGAAAAGCACGAAAAAATCAAGAAAAAATCACACAACTTTCACACGAGATCCTCACTCTTCGCATGATAAAGAGAAAAGCTTATCTTGCGAGGTATTGTCGTTTATTGGCATTGTGTTCGTCGAGCGTACGCGCATAGTGGATGACACCCGACGCATCGTGGAGGTAGTAGTAGTACTGCGAATTTTCAGCGAAAACAACAGCGAGAAACGTCTCGCGCGAAAAGCTCGCAATCGGTGTCGGAGGCAGTCCCAGTTTTCTGCGGGTATTGTAGGGTGTATCCAGTGTGATATGCGCCGCGATAAACCGGGGCGTGCACTCGGCATGCGGCAGCTCGTACGCGTAGCATACGGTGGCGTCGGCACCGAGCGGCATTCACTCATCGAGGCGCTTTCGC
>JANQGT010000045.1 GCA_028277205.1 Candidatus Altimarinota bacterium | reverse complement strand
AGCTATGAAACGCTGGAATTTCAGCGGAGGACCGAGCCGGGTCGGATCAAAATTTCACCGGGCGCTCGGGTCCATAGGATGCCGAAAACCTCGCCGTACAAAACCGGGGAAAAAGATGCACGGACACATGGGAAACCGGCGCACGACGCTCGCGCGCATTCCCGTCGTCCTCGTCAATAAAGAACACTCGGTCGTCGCACTGAAATGACCGGTGCCGGGCGGACGAAATTCGTATCTCCTGCTCGAATTCTAAAACGATCTTTTCTCATGTCAATCGAAGCGAAACTCTATACCGCCGACGGAAAGCAATCGGGCACCATCGCCCTCGACTCTCGTTTTTTCGAGCGAGCGGTCGATATGGGACTCGTGCATCGGCTCCTGCTGCTGCAGCGTGCGAATGCTCGCATTCCTCTCGCGCATACGAAGACGCGCGGAGAACGCCGCGGCTCCACTCGAAAACTCTATCGCCAGAAAGGAACGGGAAACGCCCGTGCCGGAGCGCTGCGCTCGCCGGTGCGAAAGGGAGGAGGAATCGTCTTTGGACCCAGAAGCAATCGAAATTTCACCATCCGCATGAATAAAAAGGAGCGTCGCCTCGCACTCGCGATGCTACTCTCCGACAAAGCCTCGAACGCGCAGATCAAAGTCCTCGAGTCTCTCTGAGACGCCGCGAAGACAAAAGACGCCAAGACGCTTTTTGCCGCCATGGGTGTCGAAAATGCCGTCGTCGCCGTCGCTCCCGGAGCCGAATCCGAATTTCGCGCGATCCGAAATCTCCCGACCGTCAAAGCGCTGAATGTCCGCTACCTCAATCCGGCGGATCTGCTGAAATATCGGGAGCTCGTCTTCACGCGGGAGGCGCTCGCGCGTCTGGGTGAGACGCATACCGACTCGTCATCGTCATAAAATTCTTTCTCACATGCCGTCCTTTTCGCTTTTCAAAAAACCCGTCGTCACCGAAAAGACCCAAGCGCTCGAGCTTCGCGGTGTCTATACGGTACTCGTCGACGATCGTGCGACGAAGGTGGATATCCGCACGCTCTTTGAGACGCTGTACGGCGTGAAAGTCGCAAACGTCAATATCATCAAAATCCGCGAAAAATACCACCGTACCCGTACGGGCGTACAGCAAAAGCGCAAGTCCCAAAAGAAAGCGATCGTGACTCTCGCGGATGCCCAGCGCATTCCCGATATGCAAAAATTTCGCTATAAAGCTCAATAGTCTCTTTTTTCACCGCACCCGATACAATGCCGATAAAGAAGTACCATCCCACGACCAACGCTCGTCGCGACATGACTGTCCTCACCTACGAGGAGCTGTCGGGCGACGCGCCGTACAAGCCGCTGACGGCTCCGCTGAAAAGCGATGCGGGTCGCGGCAGCTCGGGACGCATCACGGTGCGACACCGCGGTGGCGGACACAAGCGAAAATACCGAATCATCGACTTTTCTCAGAGCGACAAGCTCGATATCGAGGCGCGCGTCGAGACCATCGAATATGATCCGAATCGCTCGGCATTCATCGCGCTCGTCGTGTATCGCGACGGAGAACGGCGCTATGTTTTGGCGCACGCCTCGATGCGGGTCGGCGACACTATCATCACGAGCGACTCTGCAAAGCCCGTGGATGGCAATCGTCTGCGAATCGGAAATATTCCGACCGGGCTTTTTGTCTATAGTGTGGAGCTCATCGTGGGACAGGGATCGACCGCCGTACGCTCCGCCGGATCGCATGCGCAGGTGATTTCCCAGGAGGGGGAATACACCCAGCTGAAAATGCCGTCGGGCGAAGTACGCAAAGTGCACAAACAGTGCTTTGCGACGGTCGGGACAGTGTCAAATGTCGATCATGCCCAGGTGACGATAGGAAAAGCCGGACGCGCCCGCTGGAAAGGAAAACGTCCCACCGTCCTCGGAAAATCCATGAACGCCGTCGATCATCCGCACGGAGGTGGAGAGGGGCACTCGCCGATCGGTATGATCTCGCCGAAAACACCGTGGGGCGCTCCCGCGCTCGGCGCAAAAACTCGCCGCCGCAAGGATACCACCAAGTGGGTGGTGCGCGATCGACGCGGAAAACTTATCAATAAGCAGTAAATGACCATGTCACGAAGCCTCAAAAAAGGCGCCTACGTCGACCAAAAACTCCTGAAGAAAGTGATGGCGCTGAATGCGTCGGGACGTCGCAGCATCATCAAAACATGGGCGCGACGAGCCACGATCATCCCGGAGTTTGTGGGACACACGTTTGGTGTGCATAATGGCAAGACGCACCAGCCCGTCCTCGTCACGGAGGATATGGTGGGACACAAGCTCGGCGAATTTTCGCTTACCCGCCGATTTCTCAAACACGCCGGAAACCGCTAATTTTTTGCTCATGAAAGCCTACGCGAAAAACATCCGCATCTCCCCGAAAAAACTCGGTGTCGTCGCCTCGATCGTCCGCAGCATGGACGCAAAGAAAGCGCTCGACCTACTGCGATTTATGCCGAAAAAGGGAGCGCGAGTGCTCTACAAAGTCCTGCAAAGCGCGGTCGCAAATGCCGAACACAACGACATGCAGCGCCTCGAAGATCTGCAGATCGGCGAGCTCGTCGTGCACAAAGGCGTCGTCTACCGCCGCGGTCAGCCCATCTCGCGCGGACGTTCGCACGCCATTCTCAAGCGTACGTCAAACATTCGTCTCGAACTTTTCGTAAAATAAGTCTATGTCGCACAAAGTCAGTCCCCTCGCATTTCGTCTCGGCTATACGAAAGGATGGCGATCGAACGGCTATGCCGATGGAAAACAATACACCCAGACCGTCGCCACCGACGCTCGCCTGCGCACATTCATCCGAAAATTTCTGCGCTGAATCCCGGTGGCGAATGTCCTGCTCTCGCACCAGGACGGACATACGAATATCGTCATCTACACCAGTAAAACGGGTCTCGTCCTCGGAAAGGACGACGAAAATATCACGAAACTGCAAAGGCTTCTTTCGGATAAATTTTCCGCTACATTTGCCATCGAGGTCAAAGAAGTCAAAAAGCCCGAGCTCTCCGCCGCACTGGTCGCCGACTCCGTCGCACGACAGATAGAAAAAAAGCTCCCGTATCGCCGCGTCGTCAAAAACATGCTCCAAAAGACCATCGAAAAGGGCGGCAAGGGCGCAAAGATCATCGTCGCCGGCTGCCTAAATGGTGCTGCGATCGCTCGCCGCGAGACCTACAAGGAGGGGACGATCCCCACGCAAACGCTCCGGTCGGACATCGACTACGCTCTCGACGAGGCGCAGACGACCTACGGTATCATCGGTGTCAAGGTGTGGGTGTACAAGGGAGAGATTTATAAAAAATAGTACTCGTTTTTCACGATTCGTATCATGCTCCAGCCAAAAAAGACCAAGTATCGAAAATCCCATCGCGGCGTCCTGAAAGGTATCGCGACCCGCGGAGCGAGTATCGCTTTCGGTGACTATGCGCTCAAGACGGTCGAACCCGGATTTATCACGTCCCGTCAGATCGAGTCGGCACGTCGCGCCATGATGCGAAAAATGCAAAAGGGTGGCAAGATCTGGATCCGGATTTTCCCGGCAAAGCCCTACACGAAAAAGCCGCTCGAAGTCCCGATGGGAGGAGGAAAGGGCGCGGTCGAGATGTACCGCGCACCGGTACGACCGGGTCGCGTTCTCTTCGAAATATCGGGAGTGTCATCGGAGCTTGCGCGCGAGGCGTTTCGTCTGGCATCCGCAAAGCTGCCTGTCAAAACCAAAGTCCTCGTTTCTTAGTTTCGTTTGTCTGTAAAAAACCGGTATGAAAACATTCAAAGATATCAAAGCCCTGCGCGAGCTCGATGCCGAAGCCCTCGAAAAAGAGCGTCGCAAAGCCGAATTCGATTGCTTCGCACTGCGGCAAAAAAAGGCGGCGAACGAGCTCAAACAGCCGCACCTCATCCGCGTACACCGCCGGTACATCGCTCGGATTCGCACTGTCCAAAACGAAATCGCATAATTTTTCCCTCCTATGAAACGCACAAAAACCGGTATCGTGACGAGCGCAAAGATGGACAAAACCATCGTCGTCACGGTCGACACCTACAAGATGCATCCGAAATACAAGAAGCGCTACAAGCTCTCGACAAAGTTTTATGCGCATGACGAGGCAAATACCTGCGTAGAGGGACAGCGCGTCGTCATCGCCGAGACGCGTCCCGCCTCACGCACGAAGCGCTGGGAAGTCAGCGAAATTCTCTCCTAATCGCACTATGATATAGTCCTATGATCCAGACAGAAACCAGAGTCGTCGTCGCCGACAATACCGGCGCAAAGCAAGTCCTCTGCATCAAAATTCTCGGAGGTTCAAAGAAGCGATACGCCCGCGTCGGCGAGGTTTTCATCGCATCGGTAAAAGATGCGCTCCCACATGGAAACATCGGGAAAAAGAAAATCGTGCGATGCGTGCTCGTCCGCGCAGCAAAGGAAGTCCGACGACCGGACGGGACCTATGTCCGAGCCGACGAAAACGCCTGCGTCATCATCGACGCCGACGGAAATCCCCGGGGATCGCGCGTATTCGGGCCGGTATTTCGTGAGGTGAAATCCCTCGGATACCAAAAAATCGCAAGCCTCGCTCCTGACGTCATATAATATTATTAGTCTCTCATGCCAGCTACGAAATCCCGCACTCGCAAACACCTGAAAGTCCGTACGGGCGACACCGTCCGGGTCATCGCCGGAAAAGACCGGGGCAAGGATGGAAAGATCCTTCGTGTCTTTGGCGACGAGGGTCGCGTGGTGGTCGATGGTGTGAATGTCGTCAAGCGCCACGTAAAGCGCCAGGGCTCCCAGCCCGGTCAGATCATCGAGATGGAAAAGTCCGTTCATGTCTCGAATGTGGCTCTCCTCGATCCCGAGACCAAGACTCCGACCCGGGTCGGCTTCTCATTCGATGGTGGTAAAAAAACCCGCATCGCCAAAAAATCCGGTAAACCTGTCTAAACTATGAGCTTCAAAGAACACTACCTCACGACCATCCTGCCGCGCCTGAAAGACGAACTCGGCATCGAAAACGTCATGGAGCTGCCTCGTATCGAAAAGATCGTGGTCAACATGGGGATCGGCTCGCATGTCGCCGTGCACAAGGACTACTCGTCCCTGCAAAACGATCTCGCTCTCATCACGGGACAAAAGCCCAAAGTGCTCAAATCGCGAAAGGCGATCTCCAATTTCAAACTGCGAAAGGGAAATGTGGTGGGACTCATGACGACGCTGCGCGGAGAGCGGATGTACTATTTTCTCGAAAAGCTCATCGCTATCGTCCTCCCGCGCGTGCGCGACTTTCGCGGAGTATCGTCCCGCTCGTTTGATACCGATGGCAATTTCAATTTCGGTATCCGAGAGCACACGATTTTTCCGGAGGTTCCGCAGGACGACGTCGTCAAAACGCACGGACTCCAGGTAACCGTGAAATTTCGCTCACGCGGTACCGACGACAGCCGAGCGCTGCTTACGGCACTCGGATTTCCATTCACTCGTTCATAAACTGTTTTTCTCTCTATGGCACGAAAAGCTCTCATCGACAAAACCGCTCGCGCCTGGGTGCGCGCCGAACACCGAAAAGCCCTCGGAAAAAAAGTAAAATTTCCGACACGCCTCTACCATCGGTGCAGCGTCTGCGGACGCTCTCGCGGATACATCGGCAAATTTGACATGTGCCGCATCTGCATCCGGGAAAAGGCGAACGCCGGAGAACTCATGGGCGTCAAAAAGTCCAGCTGGTAATTTCCATCGTATTTTTCAAAACTATGCTCACCGATCCGATAGCAGACCTGCTCACCCGCATCCGAAATGCATACCGTGCCCGGCTTCGCGCCCTGTCGGTACCGCACTCGCGGATGAAGGAAAACATCCTGCGCATCCTGAAGAAAAATCACTATATCGACGACTATCGCATCCGTCCGGTGGAGGGATCGAGCGTGAAAAAAGAGATCGCGATCTCTCTTCCCGACGTGCGAAAAACCCGGTATGTCCCGACATTTCGCCGGGTCAGTCGTCCGGGACAGCGTATCTACGTCGCCTCGAGCGATATCAAAAAATCGCGAAACGGACTCGGGATCTACATTCTCTCCACGCCGAAAGGAGTGATCACCGGATACGAGGCGCATACGCTCCGGGTCGGAGGCGAGATCCTCTGCGAGGTGTACTAATTCAAATGTTCTAAAATTCAGGATCATGTCACGAATCGGAAAACTCCCAATCACGCTCCCCGAAAAAGTAGAGTGCACGATCGAAAGCTCGGTCGCGACGGTCGCGGGACCAAATGGCGCGCTCACAGTGCCGATCCCCTCTCTTGCGAGCGTCGCCCTCGATGACCGTACGCTCACGGTATCGGTGGAAAATACCGAGGATCCGGATCAGCGTGCGCAGTGGGGACTCGCTCGCGCCCTCCTGGCAAATGCCGTCAGGGGTGTCACGGAGGGATTTCAAAAGTCGCTCGAGATCGTCGGTGTCGGATACAAATTTGACGTGCAGTCTCCTACCAGGCTCGTGCTCTCGGTCGGCTATTCGCACAAGGTGACAATGGAAGCGCCCGAGGGCGTGAAGATCGCCGTCGATGAAAAGGAAAAAAACATCATCCACATCACGGGTGCCGACAAACAAATGGTCGGACACTTTGCATCGATCGTCCGGGGAACGCGCCCACCCGAGCCGTACAAAGGGAAGGGAATCCACTACCTCGACGAGCAAATCCGCCGAAAAGCCGGAAAAACCGCCGGAAAAAAATAATTTTTGTTTTCTCCTATGGCTGCTACACTCTCCAAAACTCTCGCCCGAAAGCGCCGTCAGCACCGCGTACGTGCTCGTATTTCCGGCAGCGCGTCGCGCCCGCGCCTTGCGGTTTTTCGCAGTAATGCGCACATCTACGCCCAGCTCATCGATGATGAGACCGGGACGACGCTTGCGAGTGCGCACGATATGCGCTTTTCCGGGACGAAATCCGAACGTGCCCGCGCCGTTGGAGCGGCGATTGCCAAAGCGGCTGTCGAAAAAAAGATCTCGACCGTTGTCTTTGACCGGGGTGGATTTTTGTATACCGGACGCGTGCGCGAGCTCGCGGAGGGCGCTCGGGAGTCCGGACTTCAGTTTTAGCTTTCATCGTATTTTTCTCACGTTTTATGGCACAAAAGGAACAGCGAAAGGGTAAAGGCGGTCTCAAAGAAGCGCCGAAAGAATTTCAGGAAGAGCTTTTGTCGGTCGATCGCGTCACGCGTGTGACGGCGGGTGGACGACAGCTGCGATTTCGGGCGTCGGTCGTCATCGGAAATGGTAAGGGCAAGGTGGGACTCGGCATCGGAAAAGCCGGAGAGGTCGTCGTCGCCATCGAAAAAGCCACCCGCGATGCAAAAAAGCATATGGTCGAATTTCCGATCGTGGGAGGGACGATCCCATTTGACGTCGAGCGAAAGTACAAGGCATCACGCATTTTCCTGCATCCGGCGTCGCCCGGTACCGGGATCATCGCGGGAGGAGCAGTACGAAAACTTTTCATGGTGTCGGGAATCCGCGATATCCTCACGAAACAGCACGGCGCACCAAATAACATCACGAATGTCCGCGTCGTCCTCGATGCGCTCACCGATCTCGCGGCAAAGCCGAAAGCCCAGGAGCTCGCCGAGGCTGATCGCGCACGCGTCCGACAGGAACGCGAAGAGCAAAAGACCTCCGACCAGACTGAGAAAAAGAGTGTCGTAAAAGACGCTCCCGCTCGCATGTCGCGCACGAAAAAATTCGTACAAAAAGAAGAAACCCCCGAGATGCCCGATACCTCGACTGAGGCTCGGGAGTCAGCGGAAAATACGCAGGAAAATCCTGAAATCTCCACTGATTCGGGTACTGCGGAGAATTCGAAAATTTTGACACAGAGCGCTCCCGAAGCGTCCGCCGAGACTACTGAGACAAATGAAACTCCCGCTGCATCTGACGCAGACACTCCTCCCGTATCCGACTCAAAGGCTCCTGAAACATCCGACTCGAGCACTGTCGACGAGCCTGCGAAAACCACATCCGGCGAATCTGCCGATACTGCCGAGAGCACTCCCGATTCGACGGACGAGCCTGTGAAATCCGCCTCGTAAATTCTTAATTCTCATTTGTGACTATGAGTACGCACACCGATATCCACCCGACGCCCGGCGCCCGCCAAAAAGTCCAACGCCTCGGACGCGGCACGTCGTCCGGACGCGGACACACGAGCGGTCGCGGAAACAAGGGACAAAACTCCCGTGCCGGATCAAAATTTCAGCTCGGAGAGCAGACGACACTGCTAAAGCAAATGCCGAAGCGCCGAGGATTTACCGCCGTCGATCCAAAGCGATACTCGCTCATCTCGCTCTCCTCTCTGCAAAAGCTCGCGGATGCCGGGACGACCGAGATCACTCCGGAGGTGCTTTTGTCTGCCGGACTCGCCGATGCGCGCCATGATGGTGTAAAAATTCTTGCAAATGGTGAGCTCGGCGCTACAATCACTGTCTCGGCGCATAAATGCTCCGCGGGCGCGAAGGCAGCCATCGAAAAAGCGGGCGGCAGCATCACGATCCTCGCGACGGATGCGACCGACGCCACATAACACTCGCGCGTCATGATCCTCAAAAACTTTTCCCGAGTCATAAACAATCCCGAGATCAAGAAGAAACTTCTCTTCACGCTCGTGATTTTCATCCTCTACAAACTCCTGACGCTCGTCCCCGTCCCCGGAGTCAATGTCGCCGCACTGGAGGGGATTCGCGCTTTTCTCGACTCCAATCAGGGGGTGGCGTTTTTCAGTGCGCTGCTCGGCGGCGGACTCGAAAATTTTTCCATCGTGCTCATGGGACTCGCGCCGTACATCAATGCGGTGATCATCATCCAGCTTTTGACGGTCGTTATTCCGCAGCTGGAGGCGATAAAAAAAGAAGGAGAGCAGTGACAACGAAAGATCAACAACTACACGCGATGGCTCACCGTACCGCTCGCATTTGCCCAGAGCTACGGGATGATCATCATCATGAACACGCTCATCGGCAGCCAGTACCAGCTCATCGACACGGGTGACTTTCTGGGGACGGTGCTTCCCGCCATGATATTCATCACTGCCGGGACGATATTTCTCATGTGGCTCGGCGACATGATCAATGAAAACGGTCTCGGAAACGGGACGTCCATGATCATCTTCGCGGGCGTGCTCTCGGGAGTGCCGGGGCATATTTTCGGCTATGTTTCGCTTGGGAATTTCGGACTCCTCGCAGCGCTCACCGCGCTCACGCTGGCGGTCATCTACATCATCATAAAATTCACGGAGGGCTATAGAAAAATCCCCATCGTCTATACGCGCACCGGACGAGACGAAAAATCGTTTTTTCCCATCCGGGTCAATCAGGCGGGTATGGTGCCGATCATTTTCGCGATCTCCATCATCACGTTTCCATCGCTCATCGGTCAGGTCCTCGCAAATCGCGGCTCCGGACTCGGCGCGGATATCGGGACGTTTTTGCTCGATTATTTCAGTATGAATAATCCGAGCTGGATCTACATCATCCTCTACTTTTTGCTCGTACTCGGGTTTTCGTTTTTCTACGTGTCTATCACATTCAATACTGACGAGGTCGCCGAAAACATCCAAAAGCGCGGCGGATACGTGCCGGGTGTGCGACCCGGTCGAGAGACCAGCGAATTTCTGGGATCGGTGTCGGATCATCTCAATCTCTACGGTGGAGGATTTCTGGCGCTCATCGCCGTGTTTCCCTACATCGCTACAAAGGCTGCGGTCGCCGCGGGCATCGATACGTCGGGTGGGGGAAATATCGATTTTCTCATCAGCGGTGCGGGACTCATCATCACGGTCGGCGTCATCCTAGAGCTGGTACGGCGCGTGGATGCGGAGCTGAAAAGCTATGATTATGAGAAGTTTTCATAGACTCAAATCCGTTTGGCAGTGTGTTTGACAGTTCGATTTTTTCGCTTCCCGCGCTCATGTCGCGGGATTTTTCATTTGTCTCGTCGCTTGCTCATCACTGATAAATCCATCCCCCCTTTGTCCGCTACGATCTAAAATCTGCGACTTCGAGTGTCGCTAAAAATACAGGAATACATAGCTGGAAACCGGTGTGCGATACGATAACAGAACAGGGAGTGAAGTAGAATAAAGCCAAAAAACGGGAAGTATACAGGACGAAACCGGGGTATGATTAGCGCGATTCATCCTTGAAAAGGATAGATCGGATGCGAGCCTTCTCAGATTCGCCAAGAGCACGTGCTCGTTTGTCTTCTTCTTTCATTCTCTCTCATTGTTGTTTCATCTCAGATTCAGAAGGGGTTCATCTAAAGTGTTCGACGACACATTCTAATGCCTTTTTGTTGATCAACATCATGTCTGCAACGGCTTTATCAATATTCGAAGCTAGCTCGTCATGTATTTCTTTGCGTTGCTCGGGAGATAAGTGAGGAAAATCGTTCATAATGACAACAGGAAAAAATACATGTCATACATAATAACGAGAAGAGCATAAAAATCAAGAGCGTTTGGAGGCGACATGTCTCGTGAGATGAGACACCGACGGTTGCTCTATACCATCGTCCTTCGTAGGCGGTCGGGCTGCGAGGTGATCGAGTGCGTGAGTGATCGGGACGAATGACGCCTATAACGTGTCTATCATAGACGATTTTTTCATTTCCCCTTTCTCAGATCCCCGAGTTTTCAAACGTTCGCATGCGAGACTTTGGTTCTTTACTGTTTTTCTATGAAAGCCTTTGGCTCTGCGCGATTTCAGATCGATCGCACCCTCATCGCTCGATGGACCCGATTTACCGCTATCGTACTCCTGCCTGTGATCGTCCTTGCTTTGCAGAAATTTCAGGCGGGGGAAATCCCCGATCTCGCACTCCTGCAGAGTGCGTTCGCCGCGAGTCTCTTGGATTTTTTGCGGCGCTATATGACCGACTACTCCTGACAGCCCGCTCCATGACCGATACGAAAATCCCCCTTTCAAAAGTAAATTTCGAAACTATGCCCGATAAAAATCCCGACGTCTCGGAGCGTGATCGCATCATGCTGGTGATCCGTCGCCTCGACGAGATGAATGGCGCGCTCGGACGCATCCGCCGCGATCTGACCCAGCATGCTCGCGAGGCGCGCATCCAGAGCATCGTGATCGCTTTGCTCGTCGGGTGGGTCATCGTGGTTTCGTTTACCGGTATCGTCATCGCTTTGTAGCTATGGATATTGCCCTGCTCCCGGAGTTGTTTGATGCGCTGTCCGGTATCTCGAGTCATGGCGTACTGGTGCTCGTCATTCTCTTCGAGTTTGCCATTATCGTCCAGCAGGAGCGTCGATATGAGGCGTTTCGCATGCGACAGGATGAAAAAATTTTTCGCCTGATCGATGTCAATGCCGTCCAAAACGACGCCATCAAAGACCTCGCAAACGAAATCAATACGCTCGCCCGCCATACCGAACAGCTCGTTCGTACCACTCCGTATCGCTAATATGTCCTCTATGATTCCGATGATTCCGATGATTCCGCATCACCGCGTCCCCGATCCCGATGAGGATCTCCGCACACTCCCGAGCGAGGGATACGTCATGATCGACGATCCCGATCCGCGCGACTACCCATACGAGCCGACATTCGGCGGTATCTGCGAGCCGGCAGATCATATGCCGTTTCCGCTCATCGAGCTCCAAAATCAAAGTGCGCACGAGATCACGCGTATGGCATGCGGACAGTTTGCGCTCTGTCATATCGTGACCGCGCAAAATAAAATCCGCGCCATGTCCGACGGAGCAGAGCCCGTCGAGATCTCGGCGAAGGACGAATGGGAAAGACTGCTGCAAAAATATCCGGACGCGCAGTATGCCGGCTCCACACTCCAGCAAAATCTGAAACACGCCCAAACAAGCAATCATATCACCGGCTACAGCGTCGTGACGACAAAAGAGCAGATCATGCACGCGCTCGCTCATCAACGCTATATCTATACCGGCTCCGCCAATGGCGACTGGCGCAGCGTCCGCGACACGAAGCGCTATCGGGTGCGGCGCGACGGAAAATTTGTCGGGCATATCATCGCGGTCGGCAGTTTCACGGCGGACGGTGTGCTTGCGATCAATAGCTACTGACCGAAAAACGGCATTTTCTTTATCGACTGGGAGACGTTTCTTGCACACTTTTATACGAAATACGCGGTGTCCGATTCTCGCGATGAGGCGGCGTTTTCGCGATATCGAGAGGCGGTTTTTCGACAGCGTGATTTCATATAGAGGCGTCATCGCGGATATATCCGATGCGTCCCGATCTGATCCGATCGCGCAGTTGATCCGCGGGTTTTTCACCTCCCCATCCTCACCTCTCATCACCAAAGCACAAAAAAATCCCCTCGTCATGAGGGGATTTTTTGCGGATGGATCGACTATTGCTCGCTGTCTGTGCGTCCGTCGACACCTCCCTCGGGCTCGACTGACGCCTCGGTTTCTCACTCGTTTTCAGACATTGTCTCATCCGTATTCTCCTCTTCGTTTGTCATGGCATCTTCAGAGTCTTCGCTTGTTTCATTGGCGTTGCCATTTTCCGAGTCTGTGACAGCGTCTTCGCTCGACTCGTCCGCACCTTCCATAGCGTTGTTTTCGCTGACGTCGTTTTCGTCTGCCGTCTCATCGGCTTCGCTATCGGAGCTGGCATCTGCAGCCTCGTCACTCGCATCGGTATCGTCCGTATCGGACATGTCGTCCTCGTCGTCCGAATGCGTCTCACCGTCCTCGCGATCGTGCATCGTATCGTCATCCATATGGCTTTCGGTTTTCTCTTCCTCGGGTGTCTGCGTGTAGGAATCGAGATCGCATGCCGAGAGGAGCACGACGCTTGCGAGCGCGAGCAGCGCAATTTTATTCATAAAAGATCATCGCTAAAAAATAAGAGTGCTTTCCCATAGGGCAGAGGGCACGACGCAAACTATAGGCAGTTTTTTTGAAAATCAAGAAAACCGCTCGAGAAACGTCTTGTCAGATACTATTCTCATTCTCTCGCTATACAATGCTCCAAAGCACAAACACGGACTCGACAGCACCCATTTTTTGCTCTCGGCGTGAGTTGACGTTGTCTTCTTGTTTTGTTCGATGATTCCAGATTGCTTCATCCGATGGGAAAGTCCAAAAAGTTCAGATTTTATTGACGGATTCTTTCGAAATATTTGACTTTTACAGTCTCGCGGATATATATGGAGAGCGAAGCACTATTTTTTCTCATAAAAATACGTATCATGGCTATTACCAGTCGCGAGCTCCAGGAAGACTTTGTCGCTATTCTCCAGCATCTCACCGAAAAAGAACAAGACGTCATCATCCGCCGTATCGGACTCGATCGCCATCGAGAGACGCTCCAGAGCATCGGAAACTCGTACAGGATCACGAGAGAGCGAGTCAGACAGATAGAGGATGTAGGTATCAAGAAGATCGGACGCGTCATCAAGGGAACCAAGTTTGAGCGAATCCAGGCTATGAGCGAAGAAATCCTGCGCATGCACGGAGGACTTCTTTCTCGTGATAAGCTCGTCTCGGCGCTCATTCGCGAAAGTGATATCGTCGACTCGGTCAATCGCGGTATCATCGAGATCATCCTGCAGGCAAATTTCAATCTGCAAAAGAGCAAGCCTCAGCTCGGCGTCGACGTGCATTTTTACCTGCCGGAGATCGGGAAAAAGCTCATCCAAGAAGTCCACAAAGAGGCGGTGAAAATCCTCTCGAAGCGTGGGGACATTATGGAAGAGACGGCGCTCTACGAAGCGGTGAAAGCAAATCTCTTTCCTACATACGGAAAGCTCGATACCGTGCTCGTCGAGGCGATTCTCGACGTTTTTCATGATATCGTGCGCGGCGAGGGAAAGTACATCGGACTCGAAAAGTGGAAGATCCTCAATCCCTCCACACTCAAAGACAAAGCGGTCTACATCATGAAGCGCGAGAAGCGACCGTTTCATTTCGTAGAGCTCACGAATGCCATTGCCGATCACTTCGGTGAGTCTGTAAAAGTCCCGACCATTCACAACGAGCTCATTCGAAATGATGAGTTTGTCCTCATCGGTCGCGGGATCTACGTCCTCAAGGAATGGGGGTACAAGAGTGGGACGGTCCTCGATGTCATCATGGACGTCCTCGCACGCGCGAAAGAGCCGATGCACACTGAGGCGATCATCCAAAAAGTCCTCAAAACCCGGCACGTCAAGTCGAGCACGATCTATATGAATCTGCAAAATAAAAAGTACATCGAGCGTGTGGGACGAAATCTCTATCAGCTGCGGGGAGGGGCTGCACGATAGCCTTGCGTGTCGAGAGCAAAAAGATGGCGCAAGCTGTTTTTTTTCGTATGAGATTGCGCCATTTGGTACTGCCCCCAGAGAGTATCATGACGACCTGATCGGATCATGAATACCGGTTTTCGTCCGATTGACGAATACGGTTTGCCGGTATTTTTTTCGTCTACACACCCCGTCGATACTCGATCTGCGTCGGATACGCGAAATTGATACCCTGCTGCCCAAATGTCTCCATGAGTGCCAGATTGAATGCCTGACGTGCATTCATGTACATTTCGTAGTTACTCGACTCGATATGATACACCACCTCGAAATCGAGCGAGTACGCTCCGAGTCCGTGAAAATGCGCGCGGTCGAATGTCATATGCTCGATATCCGCGATGATATCGCGGATCATATCGGGGATCGCTCGGAGTGTCTCGACCGGAGTCTCGTACTCGATGCCAAATGTCTGTACGACCCTCCGCCGCTCAAGCTGCGCGTAGTTGTTTATGCGGCTGCTGGTCATATCCTGATTTGACACCACGAGGAGCTGTCCCTCCAGTGTTTTGATATGCGTCGATTTGACACCGATTTTTTTGATCGTGCCCGAGTCACCTCACACCACGACGAAGTCTCCGACCTGAAACGGTCGATCGAAATAGATCGAAAATGATGAGAAAACATCCGAGAGAATGTTTTGCAGTGCAAAGGCAACGGCGATACCTCCGACCCCGAGCGAGGCGAGCAGGGGAGTGATCTCGACGCCGAGATTTGACAATAGCAGGAGCATACCGACGCCTATGAGCGCGATACGCGCCGTCACCATCACGAGATTGTAGGTCGTGCGTCCGTTTGATATCGTCTCATTTTCTACCATGTGGCGATACGCGAAAAACTCCACGATTTTCAGGATAAAGCGCAGCACCTCTACGAGAAAGACGAAAAATAGCACCGCATCGATCCCGCGTCCCCACCACCCGTTTACGACCAGATACTGCAGCGGCAGATAGAGCGACAGTGCCCAGTAAAAATATCCCGGTATTGTCTGGATAAACTCGACGATGATACCGGTAAAATCCCGGGTCTCGCGATCCTGAAATCGCGCATAAAGCCGCCGAAGCACGAGCGCGCGAAACATTCGCAGCGCGAAAAATACCACCAAAAATATCAGCAAAGCGAATATGGCGTCTGCGAGCGTATTGCCAAAAAATTCGTAGCGAAAAACCGGCTCGATGCCTGTATGTACAAGAAGAGATTCGTACCAGTATCGGAGCATGGAATGTATGTTATGAATTGGATATCTGCATGGCAGTCGAGTATCCGGATATCACTCTGAAAATCAAGGGGAAGTGCCGAAAATTAAGGAAAAATAAAAACCAGAGAAAAAGTCTTGTTTTTTTCGAAAAAACTCCTATACTCCCATGTATTTCGTTTTATAATAATACAAAATGGCTTTGTCGGCTGTGCAATCAGGAGACGCATTCGATTTTGTAGATTCGGGCCCTGATCATGCAGGTGCAGTATGAGGGGCTGCAGATACATCATGAGGATTTCAACAAGCGGTGGCTGATACTCTTTCGCTTGATTGACTAAGAGCATGAGGAGACGGTGTAGTAGTTTTGTTTCCCTCTTCTCGGTGAGTTTCCAGTATTTCTCCCGTAGATGCGGCGATGGTGGACGTATCGTCTTTGTCGGAGTCGGAAGTAGTACGCCAAGCATTTTTTACGTACTGGGCATGGGCACAGGAAATGCTATATCAGTACTTTTTGATACAGAGCGATACTCGAGATTTTCGAATTGATTGGGAAATGCGAGAGTTTGTCGAAGTTTTTTGCAAATCTGCGATTTCGCAAAAAACTTTTCACAGTGCAGCCTCAAACAATTTATGGAGAGATAACTATGTCATAAGACATACGTGAAATGAAGAACACGACTTACGAGAAACACTTGTTGGCTTTTTGTTAGTTGTTTCCGAGCATATTCCTGATCTGAGTAGCTCGCGCGCGGTCATGCTGCTTTTTCTCTCGACAGAGCAAATAAGACATTTTGCCGATACCGGTGAAATTCCTTCGGATATTTCTGATAAATATTCAGGGCTTATTCCCTGGGTTGCGGAAATGTTTGAAGACGAGACGAGATTCCCATACCTTGCGTAAAAATTTGCCCGAGAAATACTCGATGATGCCGAGAGATTTGCATGTAAAAATTTCCTTGCATTTTCCGAAAAAATGGGATAGGCTATATTCATAGCTTCTAAATTTTTCGATTATGCGTTTTCGCATACGGACTCTCGTATTGATGTTCGGATCATTTGTCCGCTCTGTGCTCGTAGCCGCTGCTGCTCTCTTACTCGCGGCGTTCGTATTTTTGCAGGTCGCATTCGCCTGGACTTCTATTCCGGGGTCGATCTTTTCCGGTACTGCCGATTTCGAGTCTGCGTGCGGTATCACGGACGGCATCTACGCCGAGGACGGCGACGTCGTCACCACGAGCAAATGGAACGAACTCGTCTGTGCAGTCTACACCATCTATGCGGATGTCCAGACAAACGAGAGCAGCATCACACAAAATGCGAGTGATATAGCGAATATCGGATGGGAGGATGTGAATCTGTATGGGACGGAGGATTTTGATGTGAGTTGTTTATACCGATTTACCTCCAGTGGAGATACCGATGGTCATGATTTTTTGCCTGGTGGATATATTTTTATAGCATTAGCCCATCCGGAGCAATTGCTATATCCGGATGATGATGGCTGGACGGGATATGTTCATGATACGAATAAGGTGATTATGGATACTGCACCAGATGTTCGAGCTGATATATATATTTCGAATCTTCAGAGACTTTGCTTAGGAAATTTGTAAGTCTTTTAGCGATGGATGATCATAGCTTACTAGAAAAATAATAGGAGATACCGAAAGTCATTTTGTAGAGTGTATGGATTTGTGACACGATGAGGTCACTCTGTCTCCCGAGTCTCTAGAGACTCCCTTTATCGCTGTCTCATCACAGACGTCCCCTCCGGGGCGTTTTTCTTGCTTTGGCGCGATTTTTGTCTATACTTGCCCGCACTTGTTTCGGGGACTGGCGCAATTGGCTAGCGCGCACGCTTCGGGTGCGTGAGGCTGTGGGTTCGAGTCCCGCGTCCCCGACCATTGTATCCGCCACCGTAGCTCAGCCGGTAGAGCGCATCCATGGTAAGGATGAGGTCACGGGTTCAAGTCCCGTCGGTGGCTCCATTTGCTCTCTAATACCCGAAAACCACACTTTCTCACGACCATAACGACCTCCCTCTCGTGCAGTACGAAAATGATGATGGATTCGATTGAGAGGCATCCGTTGAATTAGAGAGAAACATGGTGATTTTGTATTTTGAATTTCACACGCTTTCTCGTATACTTAATGTGAGCATAGCACTTTCCGCATATATGCCTTCAAATGCCTCAGCTTCGGAATGGATTCAGTGAATTCTTTGACAATTTAAAGAATCCTACGAGAAAATGACTCATAATGATGGAAATGAGTTTGACGCATTTCCTGCAGTTTTATACGTGCTTTTGACGCAGATTGATCAGATGAGTCACGTCCACGAAGCGACGACCGGTGAAATACGCGAAATAAAAACAACTTTTACGCAATCCTTTGAAGAGATAAGAAACCATCTCGTACAAGTATCAAAAGACGCAGAAACGAATATATCGCAACTCAAAACAGGAATGCAAAGTTTTAGCAATGCCCACGAGACGGTGATCGGTGAAATACGAAAACAAAATAAAATGATCTTCTCAATGCTTATTGGACTTGTGGTAGCGACAACAATTATCGCTATGTTGATGATTTTCGCTATCTTCGGAAATTATGGATAGTCAAAATGGGCATCAATCAGTCCTTCAAGAGCTGTATAAATCATTTCTTTTGCGTTCTCTTTCGAGAAATCCGCTTTTGAGCTGGAATCCCCGGGGTGCAAGAGCTTCCACGGTGGATATCGGGGCATATATGGTCGGTGAGGCACTTGCCTCGAATACCTCTCTCGATCAAAATCGAGTACAGGAGAGCGTATACAATGAGGCAAATCTCGTTTTTTCAAAACCATCGTTCTTCAAAAAATTTCTCGTCTGAGAATCGGTCGGACTTTTGGAATCTTCTCCAAAAAACACATTTGAATCCGTAAGAAAAAAGATAACAAACCTTCAAAAAGATGGGCGTGAGATTTTCTATTCCCGGGGATTTTTGTCTTTGACGATCGGTTTTCCAATGGTCATGCTTCCAAAAAAATGAGATCAAAAGTATGCGATGTCTCCCGTATTTTTGTGGGAAGTCGTGGTGAAAGTGGACAACAATCATAATATTATTCATCTCCAGAGAGTCGGTGCCGACTTTTGAGAAATGTTTCCAACATTCAGGGATGACGCCAATCCGGATACGGTATCCGTGTGATTTTTGAATCCCATATTAGAAGCATATCTCTCCCAGGAATACACTCTCTCCATTGGCGATGAGGATGCGGATGACGAGAAAGATATTTGAAATTCATACGATGAGATTGTTGCACTCGCAGAGAAAAAGCTCGCCGACATTCCCTGAATTACTTTCGCGAACGATGAACGTCAAAGCGATGAGAGATTTGATCAAAACCCTCAAGATGCAA
This sequence comes from Candidatus Altimarinota bacterium, assembly GCA_028277205.1. Classification (GTDB taxonomy): domain Bacteria; phylum Patescibacteriota; class Gracilibacteria; order BD1-5; family UBA2023; genus JANQGT01. Next base: position 27,809 of record JANQGT010000045.1, on the reverse strand, counting down.
CCATGTTTTCGGGTGTTTTTTTGTGAAAAAATACATTTCACAAACGCGAGATCTTTCATGATCTCAAACGCCTCGCAAGCAGAAGCGATACAATAAATGAAAGCGTGCTGCGCTACTTTTTATGAGACAATAAACCTGAGGATGCTGCCGTTCCCGCTCCGGGAGAAAAGGAAAGATATATCGTGAGAGATGCCGATCCAACACAAATGCAATCCATATGGCAGAGTCGTACTAGTGAAGTGCTTTGCATTCAGTGACCTCCCGGCACGGGAAAAACGCAAACCATTATCAATATCGCTGCAGATGCAATCAAAAACCGACAGAAAGTATTGATCGTTTCAGAACAGCCGGCTGCTTTGAAAATCCTCGTTGATCGTCTTTGACAGGACGGATTGGGAGACTACATTGCCTATATTCCGGATATTTACAAATCTCGCAAAAGCGTTTTGAAGAGCATACAGGATATAGATCGTGATCCTACGATCCCCTTTTCTCAAAAATCTTTCGAAGAAATCAGTAGCGAGATTGAAACACGAGAAAGCAAACTGGATGCGCATATTTCTTTTCTGTATGCGGCTATTGATCCGGATGACGATGGCACGGATCCGCGATACCGCCATATCCCCCTCGTATACCGGAATATCTATGCGAAGGCGGAAATACTCAAGCGAGAACTCGATCCGCAACAGCAAAAGATCGCGAATCTCGACGTAATATCCGACTGTAAAAATCGATCAGATGCCCATTCGTTATTCGAGTTGATAGAGGAATTTCAAAAGCAATATATTGATTGTCGTTATCACGAAAATCCCTGGAGGTATTATGCCATTTCGGCAGATCTTCAACGATCTGACAGACGCAAAATCACAGATGCGCTCGAAAATCTTTGGCAGCAAAGTCAAAACACGACCGAATGTATTCGGCAATACCAGCAGCACCCCCTTTTCGCCTTTCGGGATATTCGTCTTGTGTGACTTGTCCATGGCAATTTTCATGCCGTGTTTGATGAAATGAGTCAATTGTTTGAAATTCTCTCAAAAGAGACTAGTACTGTTTCGTATGCAGACGAGTTTATTGTATTTTTTGATCGCCTCCCAGCTCTCAAAGAGCAATTGGAAAATATTAAGGATATTGCCGAAATACAAAGGAGGATACAGAAAAACGAAGTATGTCGTATATTGTGCGAAGAGTGGAGCGATTGCCCGAAACTCTGGAGTGTCATGATCCAATTTGCCGTATATGAAAAATGGCGCGATGCCCTAGAGCGTCAGCATGAACGCTGTGTGTTTCGCAATCCAAAGGAATTTCAGAAAGAGAGGGAACAATTGAAAAAGCAAATGGGGCAAAAACTTGAACTCGTGAAGAAAGCGATTGGTTCGCATTATACTCAACGCCTTTGACCACAAGACGATTTGAAGCGAAAAAAATGTCTGGCAATACGGGAAAGTAAAAGACGAAAGCGCACGGAATTGCGAGAGCTTTACCGTAAATGACGAGAGGAAATGTTTAGCCTCTATCCGATCTTGATCACGACGACAACCGGCGCAGCAGCATTATTGCCTTTGGAGAGCGAGTGTGTAGACATTATTATTTTTGACGAGGCATCCCAGCTTTTTGCTGACGAGGCGGCGCCGCTCCTCTACCGGGCGAAACGAACAGTCATCGTGGGAGATCGTATGCAAATGCCTCCATATACAGGATTTATGCAGCAAGAATCCGAAGAATATGGTGGACAGGAAGAAGATAAAGAATACAGGGCAATAGAAGGAGGGGAATCGCTGGTGGAGGCTGGAGATAAAGCGGTCATGACTGGATCACAAAATTCACAAATGCTTCAGGTGCACTATCGATCGCACCATCGAGAATTGATTGATTTCTCAAATCATGCTTTTTACGATGGAAAATTATTTGTTCCTCCTACGAACACTCCTATCAATCCCCATCTCCAAAAACTTTTGACGGCTCCGATAACGGTTTGTCGGGTTGACAGTCCATGTGCTGACAGCACGAACATTGGTGAAATTGAAAAAATTCTCTCCATTCTCGAAACACATTTTTTGCCTCTCTCGCCATCCGAGTGTCCAAGTATCGGCATCCTGACATTGAATAAAAAGCAAAAAGATATGATTGAAGATCAAATCGACGAGCGTATGAAGGAGAACGAAAAATTTTGTAATTTTATCGAGCGTATTCGCGATCCATGAGGAAAAGATCCGCTCATCATCCGCAATGTTCGAAATATCCAAGGTGATGAGCGAGATATTATTATCATGAGCACCATTTATGATGATCGTGGACAAAGAAGGTATGGAGAGGTCAACATTTCCGAGAAATGAAGGAGATTTCTCAATGTTGCCATTACTCGGGCGCGCGAAGCACTGATCTTAGTTTCATCGTTGAGTCCAGAGCATGTTGCCAATGAAAACGAGCGTGATAATGATAAAGAGCGATATTTTCTGGCAGCGTTTCTCAAATACGCGCGCAGTGTTTCCGCATGAGAGACGCAAACAGCTCGAAATATTTTGAGAGGATTGTACAATAGAGAGGGTCCATCACAATGCGAACATTGACCCGATTCGCCATTCGAGGAAGATGTTGCGAATTCGCTCAAAGAACGATGATATATCGTAGAGTACCAAATTGCCGAGAGTGGATTTCGTATCGATTTATGAATCAAGAGCAATCAATCGGATTTTGTCTATTTATGCTGAATCGAGTGTGATGGCAAAACCTATCACAGCTGATGGAGGGCGCGACATAATGATATCTGGAGACAGGAGATTTTGGAAAGTAAGTGATGGAAGATTATTCGTGTCTGGAGCGAGGATTGGTTTGATAATAGAAATACGATATTAGACCAATTGTGTCGTGACATTGATGATTGTAAAACAGAGATCTAACGGGCAATTGTTCGTTGGTTGTGCGTCCTGACAACATAATCATTTCTTTGGATGCCTCTCATCCTCTCCTCTATCACCCTCATAGCCTCCCCATTCACCTCCGATATACCCTGGATATATCACATCGTCGTGGCAGTGTGTGTATGCCCGAGATACTTCGAGATCTACTCGAGTCGTATCCTCGAGCGAAAGAGATACGTCGCATATCATCGACGAAAGGCATAACAGGTGATCGGATAAATGTAGATGAAAGTCATGTACAGCAAGTGCATATGTGTGTACGCGCTCGCATAGCGCTGAGCATTTTCGCACTGCTCCATATGACACTGATGATGCCAGGGGTACTCCCGCATGATAGTGTCGGCAATGCGACTCGGGAAGAATTGATGGATCTGAAAGTGGGAGTCCATATTCCTATCTTATACAATACAGGATGTATTTAGCCTCCCCACACCTCCGCAATTCGGTCGCGGATGCGTGCCTCATAGCGAGCGATGAGATCACGACACGCCTCCACGGACTGACGTTCCGCCTCGATCTCGGCGACGATCTGCTCCTGGACAGCGAGGGGTGGGAGGGGGATTTTATACTTCTTTAAAGCTGTTGTTCATAGATTCTTCTGGGCAATACCACTTGCGAGATCAATTGCATCTTTCTCAAAAGAATCAGTATTGAGAATATGAAAGAGGTATTTCTTATCTAATAACTGTTGATTTTTAATCTCTAATTTTGCGACTCGTTGGTTCAACACCGCAGGTAGTTGCTCTTTTTGAAGTACCCCCACTCTTCATACATTGCCTGTTAGTGACATTAATAAATCTCCAGATTGGAGTATAAAATTTTCTAATCATTTCAATTCATTCTCAGGATAAAATTTTTGATTTTTATTATCTATATATCCTTTCTGCACATTTGTTATACGAATAATTTGATAACCTTGTTTTATATATTTTTGGCTCTCAAAAGCAAATCAGTTTTGGAAGTTAACTCTATCCCCTAACTCCACCATCTCCCACTCAGGATCGATTTTAATGCTTGGTTTCCAGCTCTCTACTACCTGTCGAGCTCCATCAATGACTCGCTGGTATCCGTCAATCTCGGTGACGATCTGCTCCTGGACAGCGAGGGGTGGGAGGGGGATTTTGATTTTCGAAATCTGTCGAGATGATAAATGCTTTACTGTTACTGCAAAAGTTTCCGAATGAATCTTGTCTAATTCTTTTTGAATAAAGAGCGAAACAAAGGATTGTATTACATTCTCAAATGAATGTAACTTACAGACTCGTTGATTCAACAAGGCGGGACCATGTTTCCAAATTTTTATCCTAAAGTCTCAATCCATTCATATCAATAAGTCTCCATCATGAATCAAATACTTTTCTTCATAGTTTCCATTATAATAAGTGTTGGAAAATCATGAATTTATATCGCGTATTCTTACGATAGGCATGCCAATTCAATCATGATTGAATTTACCAGCATCAAATGCATAACCATTTAATATCTCACACACCTCTCCCAACTCCACCATCTCCCACTTCCCATTCGCGACCGTCTCGCGGGTGCGGTACCGCTCCCCGCTCAGATTGTATTCACCACTCTCGGCGATGCGCTCTCGTGGCACGGTATGGGCGATACGGGCGATGTCATCGGGCGATACAGTGTGCGCGCCGATAGTCCTCTCTGCAAATCTTTCTAGCGACTGGTGTGCTTGATAGTGCTGGAGGCAGGTGTAGGCGGCGGGCAGATCGTTTTTTTGGATGCGACGACGTTGTGCTCCAAGATCAAATCCATCGTTTTCAATTTTTACGAAAAGCACTTTGTCCGTTTCTTTGGCGAGTTGTTTGTCGAGGAGCAGGATAGAGGTCTTGACGCCGGAGTAGGGATTGAATACGCCGCTGGGAAGGCTGACGACTGCCCAGAGGAGATCGTTCTCTACCAGCATCTTTCGGAGATTTTTATAGGCGTTCGCAGACTGAAATATGATCCCCTCCGGTACGATGATGCCCGCGCGTCCATTGATCGAGAGGTGCTCGGCAATGTAGTCGACGAAGAGGACTTCCGAACGTTTCGCCTGTACTTGAAATCGTTCGTGCGGACGGATCCCACCCGTCGGTGTCATAAAGGGAGGATTGGCGAGGATAACATCGAAATCATCATCCCATCGATCTTCGTAGGTGAGAGTATCGTATTCAAAGATCTGCGGGCTATTGAAATCGTGCAGATAGAGATTCACAAGACTCAAGCGCACCATGTCAGGCGAAATGTCGTAGCCAACGATATTTTGTGCAAGCTTCTTCTTGTCATCGAGAGTTAGCCTGTCTGCTTTGTATTTTCCGTTTTTCTGAATCTCCACCGTTGTGATGTCACGATTATCAGTTTCTGCAAACGTGGGCACATATTCTTCCTCAATAAAGTTTGAGGAGTAAATTCGCTTGATGTGCTTGTACGCAGAAATCAAGAATCCAGCAGTACCGCAGGCGGGATCAAGAATAGTTTCACCTTTTTTCGGAGCGATGACCTCGACGATGAAATCGATGATATGGCGTGGTGTGCGAAACTGTCCCGCATCTCCTTGGCTTCCGAGCACAGAGAGCAGGTATTCAAAAGCGTTTCCTATGTTTTCGCTATTTTCATAGGTAAACCCATTGATCTCCTTCAAGAAAAGATTGAGCGTTTCCGGGTCGCGATACGGGAGGAATGCGTCTTTAAAAATGGTTCGGAAGAGCCCTGGAATTTGCTGTGATTTAGAAAGCGCAACTATAGCTCTTATGTATGTATCCAGCCTTTCCTGTCCCGAGAGCTCCTTGGAGAGCAATCGTCCCCAAGAAAACTCCTTGAGGTCATCCACAAAATACCGCGCCTCTCCGCCAAGCTCCTCAGCATCTCGATCCATATCGTCCATGAATTTATAAATCATCGCGGTGGTGATTTGCTCAACCTGTGCTTTGGGATCAGGTATTTTCCCGACGAGGATTTGTCGAGCGGCATCGATACGATGCTTGATTTCTTGGTTGAGCATAGGGTATAGGAAATTACATATACGAATTTACAGGGACATAGTCTTTTATGTATTCGGGGATAGTCTCTCTCCATCCATTAAGTTCTCGGTATTCTTCCAAACTAAATGCAGGATAGAAGTTGAGGTCAGAAAAATGCTTATTATTAATGATTTCTCGAAATTTTTCATCTGTGACATAGGCTTTCAAAAAGTTTTTAATGTGCGGTACATATCTACTCTCAGGCTTGTGAATGGCAAGAAATTTTTCGCATTCTTCTTCGAGTTTTTCGTCCTTTGCTTTGAATGCCTTGATATGACCGAAAATCCGCTCGAGAAACTCGCGCCATGAGAGACGACGATCGAGGTTTTCCGACTTCCTGAGCTTATCGAGATTGATATACAGTTGCGGCTTGTCCTCGTATTTCTCACGAAGTTTGGCAATGGCGCGATCCCACTGCTCATTTTCCACCGCTTCCCGAATCTCAGTATCCTGACTGATTTCTTCCTTCGCTTTCTCAAAAAGCTTTCGGTCAATCTTCATGCCATCGAGATCGACGGCATTCTCCTGCATGGTTTTGATTTGATCAGGATCGAGGATACTGATCGAGTCAATATCAATACTCATGTCCCCTCCTTTTCCAGTGCCACTATTGGCGATCTGCGGGAGCTTGAGCACCTCATCGTAGTCAAACTTTTCCTCAAAGTATTCGCAGTTTGCGAAGAAATCAATGAGTTTGAATTTTTCTTTCTCGTGACGATAGACTTCTCCATACTCATCTTCATAATCGAAAATATGTTTGCGCGTACCACGTCCTTTGATCTGAATAAAGTCAGTCGGGGAGAAGATCGGACGCATCAAAACGACATTGAGGATGTCTTGGCAGTCGTATCCCGTCGTCATCATCCCTACAGTTACACAAACGCGAGTCTTGCTCGACTTGTAGCCGGGAAGCCAGTGCGTATGACCGTTGAGATTATTATTCGCAAAATTGATAGTGAATTGCTGAGCGTCCGCAATGTTTGAAGTAACTTGAACGGCAAAGTCTGAGTTGTATTTATCTTGCCAGAGTTGGGACGCCATCTGGTTGAGCATTTGTGTAGCTTTGGAGGCATGTGCTTGACTCACACAAAATACGACAGACTTTCCGATTTCTCCACTGATCGGGTCTTTGAGAGCAGTTTCGAGAAATGTTTTACAGAAGACCTTGTTCGTTTTTTCGGAGAAAAATTTCTTTTCAAAATCTTTATGGAAAAACATTTGCTCCTCTTCTTTTCCATTTTCATCCTCCACCATCACCGCATAGCCTTTGTCAGAAAGAAGATCAGTCGTGATATCCGTACGAGCGTCGGTAACGATCGGATTGATCAGAAATCCGTCTTTTACGCCATCGAGCAGGTTGTATCGATAGGTCGGCTCTCCACCTTCGCATCCGAATGTCTTATAGGTATCGAGAAGCTGGCGTCGTTCCCACGCCCGCGGGTCTTTTTGTGAAACTCTTTGAGGATCGAGATTCTTGAGATAATTTTTCGGAGTAGCCGTAAGTCCTAATTTGTAGCCTACGAAAAATTCAAATACCGCACGGCTATTTCCTCCAATGGCACGATGGGACTCGTCCGCAATGATAAGATCAAAATCGGTCGGAGAGAAGAGTTTTTTGTACTTATCCTGTGAGGCAAGACTTTGTACTGTTGTCACTATAATTTCTGCCCTTCTCCAATCATCTCGATTCTGTTTGTAGATGACACAGGTATAGTCATTTTTGAGATAACGAACGAAGTTTTTCCGAGCCTGATCCTCAAGTTCCAAGCGATCAACAAGAAACAGAATGCGCTTTGCATTTCCCGTGCGTAAAAAGAGCTTGATAACGGCAGCGGAGACAAGTGTTTTTCCGGTTCCCGTTGCCATTTCAAAGAGAAAACGATCCTTGCCATCTTCAGCCGCCTTTTGGAGGGCATGAATAGCACGAAGCTGGTAAGGACGGAGTATGCGCAATCCCTCATCGTAGAAGTACTGTTTTCGCTCTCCCTCGTTTTGGTAGCGCGGATCTTCCTTGTACTTAGGATTTTGCGTGAGAACAATGTAGTTGTCTTTCACTTCTTCAGCAGCAAGACGCTTATTATCAGGCTTGAATGTCTGGTGATGCTTCAATGACTCCTGTGTTGGAAGCTCAATAATCACTTCTGGATTTCCACGCTCTAAATCCCAAAAATAATGTAGATTGCCGTTTGAGAGAATGACGAAGCGTGTATTTTGCGATTGGGCGTAGCGACGAGCTTGCTCCTTGCCATCGAGAGGGTCTTTATCTTCCTTCTTTGCCTCAAGGACAACGAACGGAAAACCTCGATCATCCAGCAGTAAAAAGTCGATAAAGCCGTTCAGAGTCTTCTCATAGTTTTCACCGAGTGAATCGACATCGTGCTTGCTGATCTTGACATTATTTTCCAGTGTGATATTTGCCGCACCTGCTTCAGAATCGAAAAAACGCCAGCCCGCCTCTTCAAGGAGTTTATTGATTTTGATGCGAGCCTGGGATTCCTTTTGTGACATAATCTTGTTTTTAATTAACTACTTAAGATTATTATTTCCATGCAACAAAGAAACCACGAGCCCCACGACACGATTCTTGTCCGATGGCTTACTCTCGGCGATAAAAAGCGCAAGAGCTGTCAGTGCCTCTGGAGAGATACGGAATATATCGAGTATACCAGCTTTTTCGAGAAACCAAACAAATGCGAAGGCGCCTGATCGTTTGTTTCCATCTACGAATGGATGATCTTTGACGATAAAATAGAGGAGGTGCACCGCTTTTTCTTCTGCGCTTGGATATGCGTCTGTCCCAAATACAGATTGAAATACATTCCCAACAATGCTTTCGAGTGCGCCATCGGTACGCTCTATCCCAAAGAGTTCTGTGGCTTCTCATTGTGAGAGAAGTGCATGTTTGAGTGTTGTCAGTGCCGCGGAGAGATCCGATGCTGTGAATTGAGCCGATATCCGATTTGTCTCGTATTGTGGATACTCATTTTGATCGTAGGCATGGAGCGCAAGCCAGGTATTTGAAAATTCACGAACGAGCTCGATAACATCATGCGCACCGATGATCTGCGTATGAGTCGGTACCAGATCGTGAAATTCTGAAATCACCGAGAGAAATTTTTCGATATTTCGCTCACGGATATGTGGATGGATAGTGTACCCGTCGATAATATAGGCACGAAGTATGTTTGTCGCCCACTGACGAAACCGTATCGCGACTCTCGAATTGACACGATATCCTACAGCCAGGATGACATCGAGTGAATAGAGTGATATTGGTTTATCCGAGTGAGCAATATGCATTTTTTGCATATTGCTTTTTGCATCTACCTCTCCGTCCTTAAAGATATTTCGAATATGCCGAGAAACCACAGACTGATCGACATCGAATAGCTCACCTATCTCTGCCTGTGTCGCCCAGATATTTTCCCCAGATATATCACGCCGAAGCTCTAGAGCTCCATCCGCGGTCTGATAGATGACAGGTTCATATTGTTGATGCATCATAGTAGGAAAATATATTCTTACAAAACCCTCATTCTATCCTACTTCGTCATACGTTTTTTTACACGTATACTGTATCATTCATTGATGTCTCGTATCTCTTCCTATGTCAACCCTGATACTTTCGATGATGAGAGGAATGCTGCGCATGATCCGACTCAATATGATTTCCCACATACTATAAAATTTCCCGAGAAATACAATCATCTCCCGACTCTTCCTCTGCCTCTCACTCAGCTTTTGCCAGATGCAAGAAACTGATTATATAGCTGTGAAGAAGTTCTTGGTATTCCTGGACATCTTGATGCCCCCCTCTGTCCGCGTAGGATATAGTAATTTGGTGCTCGAGATGACTCATAACTCGCAATATAACTATTTCTCACTCATCACTCTTCCTGTGAGAGATGCTTATAAAGGGAACAATCGCTTCTTTCTCATCTCACATACTTATCAAGTAGAAAAGCCACTTCTTATCACATTCGCTTTTATTTCCTCTTCCAGAAGGAATGTATCTATTTCATCAGACTTCCTGGTGAAAAGTTTTGTAATTCTGAACTTCCATGATATAGCATACATGCTTCTCTGGATGAGGACTCGAGAAAAGAATCACCCTTTTCTTCTCTGCATCCAAAAAATGACTTTCTGAATAGATATATGAGCCGGAAAAATCCTCTCATTCGGCAATGGTAAGGATGAGGTCACGGGTTCAAGTCCCGTCGGTGGCTCCATTTGCTCTGTATAAAGACAAAATCGTATTCTCCGCTATCGCGTCCGTATCTATCTATTTCATACTCATAGAGTGCGGTCGCGAGGATATATACTGCCGACATATCACATGAAAAGATACCTTCTCTTTTTTTATATATCGAGGAAATTGGATGAACATGTAATAATCACAAGAACAAAGACTTGAAGTAAAAACTAAACGGGCTCTCATAGTACCTTATGTGTGCTCACCTTTTTTCGTGCTTGCTTCATGGTGCTTTCTTTTATACAATGTCTGTGGTATTCCCTGCTATTTTTCTAAAGCCATGGTCACTATGCAAACAGGAAAATACACATTTGGTTTTGATGTCGGGGTTGCTTCATGTGGATGGTCGGTCATAGATATCGTGGACGGAAGAGAGGTATTTATTGATATGGGAGTGCGGATTTTCTCTGAACCGCGTGATCCAGAAAACCGCAGACCGCTTAGCCAAGACAGAAGACGTGCACGATCCATGCGCAGACTCATATCCAGAAGAAAGATGCGCAAACTCGCCGTGCTTCGACTTGTTCGGGAAAACAACATGGATGGCAATGAATCGGTGCGGATGGTGTCGCCTTGGCAGCTTCGAGCAGAGGCGCTTGATCGTGAGCTCACACTCGAAGAGTTTGGGAGGATTATGATCCACATGGCAAAGAAACGTGGGTTTCGGTCGAATCGAAAAATTGATACGCGAGAAGATGCAGCACCGGAAAAAAAGACCACCAATGCCAAAAGGCAAGAAGCATGATGACTGAAAGCGGGTATCGACGCTCTGACGAAGCGCATGAATGAAGAGGGAAGCCGCACACTCGGTGAATACCGATGGAGAGAGATACAGTCTGGTTCTCGAGTGAGTGACGAGCTTTGCTGGACATCTCGCATAGATCATCACGAGCGAGAATTTGAAATAATCTGGGGAAAACAGCGCGAATATAAACCAAACATTTTTCATGATACACTCAAACGCGCATTTCAAAATGCGTTGTATTCTCAGCGTCCCCTCAAGGTACAATCGGCTTTAGTCGGATCGTGTACCTACTTTGCTGACAGGAGGCGGGCTTGAAAATACTCGCTTCTCTCTCAGGAGTTCGTATTGCGAGGGCGTATAAACGGACTGACATTGCGTCACAGGGAAAATCGCCAACTACTGCCACTCGATGCAGCAAATAAAAATGCGCTTTTCTATGAGCTCATCACGCGAAAATCCATGACATTTTCGCAAATTCGGAAATTGCTCGGGATCTCGTCAGAGTATGTTTTTGGTATCGAAGAAGACTGAGCGTCCACAAAAAGTTTCAAAGGAAGCGAGTTTATTTGCGCGATTGTTGATGCCTATCCGCGCTTTCGCGATCTCTTGCATGCATGGCTCGGCTCCGATACCGTGATACATGGACAGTACGATGATGATGCAAAAGCGTGCGGTCATGAAGCGTACGAAATCATCGAATGCCTGGCAACAGTAGAGCATGAAAATTCTCTGATACGCCTTTTTAGTCGAAAGTATGCGATGGATGAAGAGATCGCTCGAAAGCTCGCAAGAATTCCCGTGCCAGGCAAGTATCTCCATGTATCGGAAAAGGCTCTCCGGCGTCTGCTGATACACATGAGAAAGACAGGAAAATCCGTCCGCGAATGTGCTGATATGGCGGGCCTTACGGAGAAGACAGGATATGAACACACTGAAAATGAAAAGCTATGGCGATGTATTCCAGACTTTCGAAATCCTACCGTCACGCGAGCTGTGACGGAGGTGAGAGGTGTTTTGAGGATGCTCATAGACAAATACGGACAGCCCGATACCGTGCGGATCGAACTCTCTCGCGATATGAAGAATGCCGAAAAAGAACGCAAGAAAAAAGAAGAATACCAAAAAAAGCGCGAAAAGATGCGTGAGGATGCGAAAAAAATTCTCGAAGAAAGCGGCGTGTCTTCGACCGACGATGCCGTATTGCGATATATCCTCTGGCAGGAGTGTCAGCAGATGTGTCCATATACGGGGACAAAGCTTTCATTTGAACGAGTGTTTAGATCGAGCGATGTGGATGTAGAGCATATTATTCCCTATTCGCGATGCCTTGACGATTCGTTTCTCAATAAGACTCTTTGCATTGGAAGCTTTAATCGTGAAACAAAACGAGAGCGCGCTCCGGCAGAATTGCGCGCGACACTCGGGGATGATTGGTTTGTGGACATGGCAAACCGGGTCGGAAATCTGACTCACATGCCCCGCGCAAAGAAAACGCGGTTTTTTCGCGACGTCCTCGAATCAGACGTGTTTGTCGAGCGTCAGCTGAATGATACTCGCTATATCTCGAGAGAGATCAAACAATTTGCAGAAGCGCTACTCGGGAAAAACAGAGTACAAATCACCAAGGGCGGACTCACTGGCAAACTGCGCTATCATTGGGGATGGAACACATTTCTAAATGAACAATGACACAATGAGAAAAATCGCAAGGATCACAGACATCACGCGATTGATGCGGTCATCATAGCTCTCACTTCTCGATCGCTGCTCCAGCGCATGTCAAATTACTCCGCTCGATACAATGTATCCCAAAATCGTGTCGATGCCGCCATAGACGATGCAAAACCTTCGAAATCCTTTATCGATGCCATGAGAGAGCGACTTGATACTCTCATTGTTTCACACCGCGTAAATCACAAGGTAAGCGGCGCTCTCCATGAAGAAACCGGATATGCCCGGATCGACGATACGATCTATACAGTACGACAATCACTTCTTGATAAAAAACCTGCGCAACTCAAAGCAATCGCCAAAGATTGCGCAGACCCCTGGGTGAGACAATGCCTCCTCGTGTTTGCCGAGACAGGAAAAACTGCATGAGGCGTCAATGCATTTCCTCTGCATAAAGATGGCAAGACGCCTATCCGATCGGTGCGCGTACGCAAGATAAAGCATTTTAATATCATCCCCGTGCATCGGCACCAGTCGGGGAAATGGATGTATTTCGATTCGGCGTCAAATCATCATGTCGAAATCCTGGAGCATAGGACAAAGAAGCGCAAGAATGGCAGACCGAAACGAGTCGGCGTCATCGTGAATATGTACGAAGCGTATGCGCGAAAGCGAGAGAAAACGCCGATCATTGATCGTGTATGACCATGGCAACAGGGAAAACATCACTATTCTCCTGATGAATATCGCTACGCATTTTCTCTGCATCCGGGCGATATGATGGAGGTAGATGGGAAGGTATACGTCCTTACAAGTATCAGGGGGAATAACAACGGTAACTCTGTCCAGCTTTCGTACGCTGGTCATCGAGAGGTGCGGTGATCCGATAAGAAATGACGCGCAAATCGTGAGGTGCCGGATGAGGTGGAAGTATCTGAAGATTTTATGAATGATGACGACAAGTCTTCATCGGAAGCTCTATCCGCCCAACCCAAAAAAGACCAACGCTCCGTCTCGCCCGATAGCGCTGATATTCGACTCCTCATCGTTGATCGTCTCGGAAGAATTCAAAATTCACGACATGATTAGGCGGATCATCCATATCGCCTCACCGGCATGCCTCTCAGTACGCTGTCGACAGCTCGTCATACGCGGAGAGGAGAGTGATGAAACAGTCGTTCCGCTCGAAGATGTCGCTACAATCGTCATTGACCATCCTCAGACTTCCCTGACTGCTTCCGTGCTGGGATATTGCGGAGAGATAGGCATCTGCGTCGTGCACTGCGGTTTTGATCGGATGCCCTCTGCTCTGTCTGTTCCCATCGTCACAAATGCACGCTCGGGATACCACCTCTCCGAACAACTCGCGGTCTCGATTCCAAATAAAAAACGCCTGTGGGCGCTGATCGTACGGGAAAAGATTCTCGCACAATCGAGTGTTCTCGCTCTGTACGGGCGTGATGATGACGGACTTGTCGGTATCGCCGATTCAGTGCGTAGCGGTGATACGGATAATGCCGAGTGAATTGCCGCTGCGAAATATTTTCGCGCACTTCTTGGCGATGAATTCGTGCGCGAGCGCGGTCCGAAAACACTCGGGATCAATGCGTGGATGAACTACGGATATGCCGTCATTCGCGCTCTGATAGCTCGCTCCATAGTATCTGCAGGACTTCATCCGTCTATCGGGATCTGGCATGATAATGGGTATAACTATTTCAATCTTGCGGATGATCTCATAGAGCCTCTTCGTCCGCTCGTTGATCGAATCGCTTATGGCATGCTTGTGTCGGGAGTTCGAAGCGAAGTACTGACAGTACCGATGAAACGAGAACTCGTGAGTGTCTTGACGCACGAGATCCGATTTCGAGGGATGACACAAAACATGACACATCTCGCTGACATGTATGTCTTATCGCTTCGCGCGTGATATTCCCATGTTGCGGATTTTTCGGTCCCGGACGTATCGGGGTATATACGTAGCAGCTTCATTCCCGAATACGATCCAGCATATCTATGTCCATAAATCTTCCTGCTTCTTTCAGCGGTTACCGAGCTATGTGGATCGTCGCCATGTTTGATCTTCCTACTGAGTCTAAAAAGGACAAAGAGCGCTATCGACTCTTTCGAAAAGCACTTCTTGAGGATGGATTTCATATGATGCAGTACTCGGTATATGCGAGATTTTGTGCGACCGAAGAAGTTTGCCGCATACACAAAAGACGTGTCCGGGACAGTGTTCCAGAATACGGGGAAGTCCGAATCCTGACATTTACAGATAAGCAATTTGGCATGATAGAAACGTATGTAGGACGAAGTAGGATGTGCCCCGAAAAGCCACCCGATCAACTCTTGCTTTTTTAGAAAAACTCTCTAAAAGAAAAAAACGACCGCTACGATCGTTCTTTTTTGAAAAAACGTTCCTTCGTTTCCCTTTTCTGTTTGCGATTTTGACCGTCAGAGATTGTACTGTCATTGTATCTGCGGTCAACCGAAAACATAGACCACTCCGGTACCTCCGTCTATAGATTGTACTGTCATTGTATCTGCGGTCAACCGAAAACACCGAGCGGGTCGCATCGAAAATGACGAGCATTGTACTGTCATTGTATCTGCGGTCAACCGAAAACAAAGAAATGTAAATTACAAAGTAGCCTGTTATTGTACTGTCATTGTATCTGCGGTCAACCGAAAACTCATCAGATAGATCATCCAAATCCTCACGCATTGTACTGTCATTGTATCTGCGGTCAACCGAAAACAGATACTAACTCCCTACCGATTAGTAGGGAATTGTACTGTCATTGTATCTGCGGTCAACCGAAAACAAGCTTCCGCTCAATAATCCTCGCTTTGGTATTGTACTGTCATTGTATCTGCGGTCAACCGAAAACATGTCAAATGTATTTTATACTTTTTCATCTATTGTACTGTCATTGTATCTGCGGTCAACCGAAAACAAGCTTGATTTTCACGAGACACAACGAAACATTGTACTGTCATTGTATCTGCGGTCAACCGAAAACCGTACTATCGAACGCACTGCATATAGTTTTATTGTACTGTCATTGTATCTGCGGTCAACCGAAAACAATTCCTTTCGTGCCTCCGATATCGAAACAATTGTACTGTCATTGTATCTGCGGTCAACCGAAAACACTTCATGGGATTTGAGCAAGCCTTTGGAGATTGTACTGTCATTGTATCTGCGGTCAACCGAAAACCATATGGATGCGCAAGATGAACCGGAGCAGATTGTACTGTCATTGTATCTGCGGTCAACCGAAAACTGGCTACTATCGCGAGGAGGATTTTCTCGGGATTGTACTGTCATTGTATCTGCGGTCAACCGAAAACTAAAACCATATAGCTGTATCATCTCATCCATTGTACTGTCATTGTATCTGCGGTCAACCGAAAACGAGGCTCGCAAACCTTCGGAGGTTTCGAGGATTGTACTGTCATTGTATCTGCGGTCAACCGAAAACGTTATCTTTATCATGATGATCGTTTCTATCATTGTACTGTCATTGTATCTGCGGTCAATCGCGACAAAGTGCTCATCGAGAAGACTATAAAAAACGCCCCCCATTATCCCATAAGGAAGATGAAAGGCAGAAATTACGGCGAAGCCGATATCTTGCGGAGTAGCCTCCTTATTTACGGAAGATCGCAGATACAATGACAGTACGTGCCCATTATTATATGGTTTTTTTTCGAAAAAGAAAATTTTTTTGAAAATTTGAAAAGCCGTACTGCAGCATTGCCTGATTATAAGCGTCTCCGATATCGTGAAACATTATGTACATCTGAGGATGCCATGTTTTGAGGTAGTGGTTAGCAAAATATATCTCAATATTTTCTGCCATCATTTCTCATGCGAAAATTTCTAAACAAAAAAGTACAAAAAGTATTTGCGAATTTTCACGAAGATTTTTTAGATAGCTATCGTAATTTCTCGGATGTGATTATGTTTTCAAATCTCGTCGTTGGCTCCATTTTCGACTATAGATTTAGCAAACTGTCTCAATCCTGACAGAGGCAATGCCGCCATCGTGCCGGCGATCAAATGACAGCGCGATACTACGCTCGCTTCTTTTTTCCCGTCCATTCGCGTTTTCGCTCCAGTGCTGCCTGAGCGGCGGATTGCTGGGCTTTTTTCTTGCTCGCGCCCGTCCCGATGCCTATGAGCGAATCACGGACATGCACGCCGATAGTGTAGGTTTTATCATGATCGAGACCGGCTTCTGATAGCAGATCATAGCGCGGCGTCTCGCTAAATATGCGCTGTGTGATTTCCTGGAGGTGTGATTTCGGGTCGATGTGGAGCTTGTTTTCTATGACATTTTCGACGGTCGGATAGACATGCGTTATGACGAATGTGCGAGCGGATTCGTAGCCTGTATCCAGATAGATCGCTCAGAGAAACGCCTCGAAGGTGTCGGCGAGAATGACGAGATTATTCTTCCCGCCGCCTATGATCTCGCCGCGCGACATTTGCAGATGCTCCGACATGTCGAGACTCTGCGCGATCGGTCCCAGGTGCGCGCCACGCACGAGAGCGCTGCGAATGTCCGTGAGCTGTCACTCGGGTCGCTCGGGATAGCCCAGAAAAAGCGCCTCGGTGATGATGAGCTCCAGTACTGCGTCACCCAGAAACTCGAGACGCTCATTATGCTCGGGAAACCAGTCTGGATGCTCATTGACCGCTGATCGATGGACGAATGCGAGCGTATACAGCGACAGATTACGATAGGGAATCTCCAGGGATTCGAGATACGAGGTGATCGTGCTCTCAAATTCCTCGCGACTCCATCGAGCTGCTTTCGCTTTCTGAGTCATGAAATAAAAACGTTAGAGATACATCATGTGCTGCGCTTTCCCGCAGCGTGTCTTTTTGCAGGGTCGCACTGTGTAAAAGTCCATTCAGAAATCCGGCACTCGACTCGTCGGAAAATCGCTTTGCAAGCTCGACCGCCTGATCGATGCTGACGGAGTCCGGGATATCATTTGCGTCTCGATAGAGCATCTCATGCAGCGCGATGCAGGCGATGATGAGATTGACCCGAGACATGGATCGTACGTCAAATCTTGGCGCGAGCTTCGCGACTGCCCAGAGGAGTGCCGACTCGCGAGAGAGCACCCCGGAGTATATGTCGTCGATGTAGTCTCGGTCGAGCTCGAATGTCTGCTCTGCATCGAAAAACGCCGAGAGAAATCGCGCATCGTCTCGCTCCTGTCCGGAGAGAGCGCGAGCGTACAGCATCTGAAATACAATCACTCGTGATCGGTGTCGGGAAACGCTCGCCATAAAAATCAGCAAAAAAGAACCCGTCCCCAAAAATACATACCGCTACGCGCGGATCGTACGATCGGGACCGCGCCGCTTTTTCGCTGGATCGTAGACGCGGCGACCGCGATACTCTCCTGTGATCGCAGACGCGAAGTGCGAGAGTCCAAGTGCATTTCCCTCGCTGTCGTACTGGAGTGACGTGCGCTCGAGGAGCTTTCGGGCAGTCAGGCGACGCCACTGTCCCGAGCGCTTTCCGGTGCGGGTTTTCGAGGTTTTTTTCGTCGGTGCAAAGGTCATAACGGCAAATACGAGAAAATATATCGACGCACCTAATTATAGTGATACGTGCGAAAATGCAAATCTTTCTCTCATAGGTGTACCGCTAGCGTCTAGTACAGTCGCCCGCCGAGAGGGATATGCGCATCCGGTACTGCGAGCACGCATTCTCCTGTCCCGTCTGGCAATCCGAGCGTCAGCACTTCGGAGGTGAATGGACCGATTTTTTTCGGGGGAAAATTGACGACGGCGAGCACGAGTTTCCCTATCAGATCCTCGTGCGAATAGTGGACGGTGATCTGCGCACTGGATCGCTTCACGCCGATCTGCGGACCAAAATCAATCGTGAGCTGATACGCGGGCTTTCTCGCCTCGGGAAAATCATCGACGGCGATGATCTGTCCGACACGGATATCGAGAGCGAGGAAATCGTCGAAGGTGGGCATGAGGAATGACTAAAATGTAGTTTGTATTTGCCTGTGGAGATTCTGCTGTGGTTCAAAAAGCAAAGCTATCCCTGTAGAAGGGGCAATTCTCTTATGGTTCGAATATAATTCCACGAGTGAAGTTGTTACCGATACTACTACTCCTACGATTTCGCTAGTATCGGCTAGAAGAACTGGAGCGCCGGACAGACCCTTCATCAAATCGGATACGGTGTATCTTTGACTCTGCAACATAAGCTGTCTTACTGAATCTTTGTCGATAAAAATAGCTAATTTTCTCTTCCCTTTTAAGATGAATGTCTTAACATATCCTCATATACGGATAGGTATAGCTGTATTCATCCACCCGACCAGATATACCCTTCGCCCTATGAGTTCTTCATCACTGATATTTGATAGCTGCAAAAGCGAATTTTTGTAAAGTTGGAGAAAGAGCGGTTCTACTCCCAAAAAATCCGTCTCTCCCGGTGCCAAAGGCGGACTTCTTTGTGCTTCTTGTTTGGCTTCTTCCTTTGTAGTGGTGATATATTGCAACGACCCCCAGGGAATACTGCTGACATCTATATCTCAACCGCCACTGATGTCTTGCATACAGTGTCTAGCCGTGAGCATGACGGGACCATGTGGACCCATGACGCGAGAAGCATTGCAGAATCATCACGAAACATCTCCTCCTTCTCCTTTGTAAATAAACAATGGGAGCACAGACTCTGCTCCGATCTCTCATGGAAATGTCGGAGCTGCAGAACCAAAATTGATAACGGGATGAGGGCGCATTGAGGGGGATCGGTTCGGCACACATCACGTACTGACCATTGCCATCATGAGGGCGGAGAACACGAGTCATCGAAATCGCGATAGAGTCGATAATACTCCCCCGGAAGCTTTCGGGGGAGATGCGGTACTCGTGCCTGCGGCACTGGAAGCCGGTGCGGATGCAGTCATAGAAAATGCAAAGAAGTGGAAGCAACAGTTTTTATATTGTTTCTATATAAAAAGTCAAGAGAGAAGTGCGACAAAAAGCGTCTTTGCGGGATTTTCATAATTTCACCTGCATCATGCGTACCATCGCGACATGGCGGACGACAAATTTGCGCAGGACTTCATAGACTCGAAAACCCGGAAACTCCTACCGGATGAGTTCTTTACAGCCCCAACCCTTTCTTGATATCGTCGATTTTTTGCTGCTCGCGTACTTCTTGCTCGCGCTGGATTTCCTCGGTCTTATACAGCTCGTAGAGCTGGATCCACTCCTTGCGTGCCTTTGTCACGTACTGTTTGATCGTCTCACCCTCCGTCGGCATGAGCTTTCGAAATTCGACGCGCTCATCCTCAAAGACCTTTATGAGCTCGTCCACCTGATACTGCGAGAGCGTCGGTACAGCGTCGATGACCCGCTTTTTTTCAAAGAGATTGAGCGACAGCGAATTTTGCAAAAGCTCCAGAAACACTCGCTCGTCCATCTCCGCAAAGGGGTGGATGAGGATGCGGGCGAGCAGATATTCATTTCGCTCTTCGGCGGGGATCGCGTTTCCGTCGATGAGGGACTCGGGTATTTGCTGGTCTTGTTGGGATTGTCCGGTGTTGGCATCCGCTGGGGGCGTAGCACCATCATCCGCCGGAGGAGGCGGAGTCGGCGTATTTGCGTCGTCGGTGTGTGGCTCTGCGACCATGGGAGGATAAAAATTTAGGTGCGAAACGTCTGAGCCTCTAAAGCGGCATGTGCTCGCTCCAGGAGACTGTCGGAAATCTCGGCGTTTGACCAGACGGACTCGACGTCTTCGTCTTCTTCGAGCTTTTCGAGGATTGTAAGGATTTTCAAAACAGTGTCAAAATCCGTGACGTCGACGGGTATTTTCGATATATATTCGAGCGAGTACTCGATCGATGCATATCCGGCATCCTGCAGATTGGCGACGACGGACATGAGCGCATCGGGCGCGGTGAGCACCTGTATCTCCGTCTCGTCCTCCCGGATATCGTCAGCACCCGACTCGATGACTCTCTCCTCGAATGCGTCGCGATCCACGATATCGCCACTTCGTACTCGCACTACTCCCGCGTAGTCGAATGCGTATGTGGATACCGCACCCGTCTCGGCGAGATTTCCGCCGTATTTTGAAAAGATGTGGCGCATATTTGGCGCAGTGCGATTTTTATTGTCCGTGAGTGCTTTCACGATGACGCCGACGCCTCCGGGAGCGTATCACTCGTAGTGGATTTCGGATATTTGCGTACTCTCTTTGTCTTCGCCAGTGCCTTTCCGTATCGCACGCGCGATGTTGTCTGCCGGGACATTGTCCTGTTTTGCGTTTTCTATGGCTTCGGCGAGTGCCGGATTTTTATCGGGGTCACCGCCGCGCGATGCCGCGAGCGCCACGAGCTTTGCGTGAATCGTAAATTTCTTTGCGCGGATTTTATCCTGCGCTCCTTTTCTGATGCGGATATTATGCCATTTCGAGTGTCGTGCCATAGCTCTGGTATGCTGCAAAATATTGATTGTATACAAAAACGATTTTGCGGCAAATACTCGCCGTTTCTTGCTATCGCATGAAAAATTTTTACAATACCGAAAGCACTCTAAACACTCTCTAAAAATCTCTCGCATGCCAAAATCCCGAAGCAAGGATTCTTCTGTCTGCGAAGCTGCAAAGGCGGGAGGTGTTTGGTATCTCGATGGCGCCGGAAATCTCCCCTCTGGATTCGACGAAGACGGAAATTTTCACCCGGCACACTATGATCCCGGTGCACCGTATGTGCTAAAGGGAAAAACCTTTCGTCTCGTCTCGAATCCCGATACTCCCATAGAGGACCCATTCGATCTTGATAATCTCCGGTTTATCGATCCCGCAGACGTCCGAACGGCTCTCGAAAATCTCGAAAAAATCTCCGCCACCAGTGAAAAAGAACTCATCTGCATGATCGCGACAGGCGGGACGATCGCGATGAAAAAAAACGACAAGGGCGAGCTCGTGCCCGGTATTTCTCCGGACTATCTGCTGCAGTTTGCCGGAGGAAATCTCGAAAAAAATTTCGGACTCGTCTCGTTTTCCCTCTCGACGCTCATCGATTCGTCACAGATGAAAATTGACTACATTGCCGATGTCGTCATCGCGATGAGCTGGCTTTACGATCATCTCTCGAAAATCGCGCGAAACAAGTTTTGCGGATTTTTTGTCACGCACGGGACTGATACGCTCGCACTCTCTGCGACGTATGCAAACACGATGCTCGGCGCCAACTGTCCGTTTTCGGTCGGATTCGTCGCAGCGCAAAAGACTACGGAATCACGATTTACGGATGTCGGCGTAAACTTTACCTATGGTATCAATATGCTCAGCGAGCTGCGCCGATCCAGAAAATACGCCGTGTTTCTTTCTATCGGGGGGACGTCTGGGGGCGCATTCATTCCTGCTGCGAGCCTGAAAGTTTCGGATACGGACGTCAATGCATTTGACTCTCCCGGACGCCATAAAGTCATGGACTCCTCGGACTTTCTGCTGAAAGGAATTGATCTCGATTTTTTCTACAAAAACACACAAAATATGACAGTGGACGATGTGTTTCAGCCTATTCCGCTGCGATGATTTGTTCCTCTGACGACGCTGCATGCCCGCATCGGCGCCGATCCAAACAAGCTCTATTCGTACGTAAAAGAAATTCACGAGCTCGCCATCGTCCTCGTGACCTACGGGGGATTCACTTTCGACAGACAGCAAATCGATGCAATCGTTCGAGCAGCCAAGGAGACAAATACCATCCTCATGGCGGTCAATCCGTTTCCATCGGGACGTACGGATCACCTCTATGCCGATGCGCTATATATGAAACAGCAGGGCATTATTCCCATACATTCGCTCGAGCATGCCGTCTATGCAAAGGTAAAGTGGGCGCAGACGGTTTTCGGAGACGATTTTGAAAAAATCAGATTTTTTCTTACTGGGACCAATTTTATCGGTGAGCAGCCAAACGAATGGACACCTCCCATCGAAGTCATCCAGCAAAATATGAAACTCTGAAGCTGGAGAGTTCGGACCTATGGTCAGCCTCGGGAGAGCCTCGAAAAGCTTCATACAAAATCGGGATCGAAATAATGTTCGCTTGTTTGCAGACACTGTTTTTTCAGATACTTTCCCATGCATCTCGACGAGTACTCCGACGCCAATCCGCGAATCTACGATTATTCCGAAGGCATTCGAAATATCAATCCAAATCTTCTGTTTTGCATCATCGGACTCGCTGGAGAGGCGGGGGAGATCGCCGATTTCATCAAAAAAATCGCAAGAAATCGTGACGGGACGATGACGGATGACGATCGACGAAAACTCCTGCTGGAGCTCGGTGATGTGCTCTGGTATGTAGATAGTGCGGCACGAGAGCTCGACAGCTCGCTGACTGAGGTCGCACGTATGAATATGCAAAAACTCAGCGAGAGGAAGGCACGGGGGACTATTCGGAGCTTCGAGCGGGATGAGGGGTAAATCGGCGGGAGATCTATGTATTCGCATCCACATCCTGTGAGTGCCCACGCTGATTTTCTGCCATGTGTCCCATCATGCGCTGATGTCTCGACGATGTATTTTCCTCTAGAGAAAAAATCCGTATACTCTCAAACGTCATTCATACTACGATAATATGCGGATACTTTTTAGATTTCTGGCGCTGTGAGCGGCATGTACGCTCGGAGTGGTCCCGTCGGTCTCGGCGCTCCATGTGGCGGGTGGCGAGACGGTTTTCGTATCAGAAGCACTGGAGGGGGACGCCTATATCTCCGCCGGACTCACTCGAGTGTTTGCTCGAGTCTGAGGAGATCTGATCGCAGCGGGCGGGACGGTGACGATCGATGCAGCGATAGAGGAGTCGCTCTATGTGGCGGGCGGCGATATCTCCATCGAGAGAGACGTAAAGCGGGATGCCTTCGTAGCGGGCGGGACGGTGCGAGTCTCCGGTGATATCGGAGACGATCTGCGAATAGCCGGCGGGACGGTGACGATCGGAGGTGATATCGCGGGAGATCTGATCATCTCGGGAGGGACGATACGACTGCTCCCTGAGGCGGTGATCATGGGGGACGCGCTCATCTCCGGTGGGACGGTAGAGCTGTATGGCGAGATACGAGGAGCCACGAAACTGCGAGCTGCGACCGTCGCGCTCGGTGCCACGCTGGATTCTCTCGATATCGATGTCGGCAGTCTCTTCGTAGAGGATGGAGCCGAGATTACCGGGGATCTCGTCTATCGATCCCGGCATCTCGATGAGCTTGAGGCGATCACGGTAGGGGAGTCCCGGTATATCGCCTCCGGCGCCTCGATCCGCGAGCATGCCGTAGATACGGCATGGTGAGTGGCGAGAGGGCTTGTCACGTATCAGATCCTCGTCACGATCGCACTCTCGCTTATCCTCTTTTTCGTCTGGCAGGGGGGTGTATACCGGATCGGATCCGTCCTCGGTGGTGCCGCGTGGAGGAGCTTTTGAACGGGGCTTTTGTATTTTGCGGCGATGCCGGTGCTCATCCTGCTGTTGTTTGCGACGGTGATAGGGATTCCCGTGGGACTCTTCGCGCTGTTTGTCTATATATTCAGCTTTGTTTTTGCAAAGGTCGTCTCGGCGGTCACGATCTCCGGATGGATTTTGGGTCGATATCTCGGAGGCGAGGAGGCGGCGGTCTGGATGAAATTACTCGTCGTTATAGTTCTTGCCATTGCTCTTGCCATTCTTCCGTTTGTAGATTTGTTGTTTGCGTTTTTCGCATTTGGAGCGGTGATTCTCTTTCTGCTGCGTGGCGGGCAGACTCAGGACAGTCGCGCATAGGAGCTATCGACATACATGATAAAGGCAGTGCGATTGAGTCGGAAAAATTCATAATACCGGTTTATTCGAGAAAGCTCACCCTACGACCGGAGTGTCTCAGTATTGCATGTCAGCAGAGCTTGAAATTACCGGTTTTTTCTGGACAGATTTACAGAAATCAGGAGTGATTGTTTTTAAAATTCGCTCGGGATATGTCGCATAGCATATCCACTCTCGACCCCGACTACAGTCACGACACTCTGTCTATGAATGCACAAAAATACGCGATCGCATGTTCGCAGGACTTCGATGATGATGCGCCTATCCGCTCTCGCATCACAGGACTTGCTTTTCAGGGCATCGGTACTTCGATTTGTGGATTCGTAGGTTTGCGCTCGATTTTGGATATACTGGGATTTCATTTTCAAAATATCGTCTACTATGCCTCTCTACACCGCCGTCGATATCGAGACGACCGGCACGCGTCCGGATCGTGATGAGATCATAGAGATCGGTATCATCCGATGCGATGAGACGGGCGCGATCCTCTCGCGCTACGAGACGCTGGTACGCCCGAAAAATCCACTGCCGGACGAGACCGCCCAGATCACGGGAATCACCGAGACGATGCTGGCTGACGCACCGACGATCGAGGCGGTGCGCGACCGCGTGCGGGACGAGCTCTCGGAGGGGATCATCGTCGGGCACAATCTCGTGTTTGATATCGCGTTTCTGGAGGCGGTCGGTATATCGTTTGCGACGCGACAGCGCGTGGATACGTTTCACATAGCGCAGCTGCTGTCATGGCGCGAATCGTCGCTTGCACTGGCGACGCTTTGCCAGCGATTCGAGATCGCGACCCAGGAGTCGCACCGGGCGCTCGCGGATGCCGAGGCGAGCGCGAAGCTGCTCGTGCACTACATTCACATGCTGGGGTCGCTGCGGGATCCCGCAGCGTCGATCATACGGTACTTTGCCAGTAGAGCGCCGTCGGATGATCTCATCGCCCATCTCGCTACGATCCTGCCAGAGACCGTGTCGACACCTATGGATGACGATGTATTTCGAGCGATGCTGCTCTCGTGTCTACGATCGCATCGCCTGGATCATGCAAAGACCGATACGAACACATCCGTCGAATCTCCTTCACTCGATGCGATTTTGCATGCGATCCGGACGATCGTCGAGCGCGACGGAGGCACCATAGAGGATCGGGGCGAACAGCGACGCATGATGCGCGCAGTCGAGCAAACCTGTGAGGCGCGCTCACATCTCATGGCGGAGGCACCCACCGGACTCGGAAAGACCTTTGCGTATCTGGTGCCGTCACTCGCTCTCGCTGTCGCGAATGATGAGCGTGTATGCGTCTCTACTCACACAAAGCTCCTGCAGGATCAGATTTTCGAGCGAGATATTCCGCTTTTGCGACGGGCGTTTGCGGAGTGTGGGATTCCCGAGAGCGCTTTTTGCGCTACGAAGCTGAAGGGACGCGCAAACTATCTCTCGATTGCCGCGTTTTTTGAGGCGATCGAGACCGAGGCATACGACGCGTGACGCTGGATTTTTTTCACTCGGCTCTGCCTCTGGCTGGTAGAGACCCGGACAGGAGAGATCGACGAGCTCACCCTCTACAATCAGGAGCACGAATGGATGGCGACCCTGAGGGCAAATAATGTATTTACGCTCGCGCGGGAAAATCCGTATCGCGACGACGAGTTTCTGCAGCTGGCACGAAAACGCGCAAAATCCAGCACTCTCATCGTCATCAATCATGCTCTGCTCGTCGGCGAATACAGTGAAGAAAATGTCCACAGACGCCTGCTGTCTCCGCCGGATCATCTCATCATCGACGAGGCGCACACGCTCGAGGCGAGCGTGACCGATGCATGCCGGGAAAGCGCGACATTTGAGGTGATGGAGGGCGCGCTCTCCCGGATCGAGCAAGCCATCCGACGACACAATTCCCGCGCGAAAGAACGCCGGGAGGAAACCTTTACACTGCCGGAATTTCCCGCTCTGCGCGAGAGTATCATCCTCGATGCTGGGATGGTATTTGATTTTTTGTCGGAGTATTTTTTCGCTCGCTCCGGCTCGCGCCCCGGAGAGGAGCATCGCGAGATTTTGCGGGAGGATGATATATTTTTGCACGCCAGTCATGCGACGGCAGTGCGCGCGCATGAGGCACTCTCATCCCGGGTTTTGGAGCTGTCGGAGTACTGCTACACGGCTCCCGAGGCGCTCATGCGTCTTTTGGAAAATCATCTCGAAATCCTGGAAACATCGGTCTCGGTGCTCGCGCGTATGCTCTCGGAGGATGCGGATGCCGGTATTCATACGCTCGGATCCTCGATGCGTACCGGCAGCATCTATGCCAGTGTGATGCCGCTGCGGATCGGCGCATTTCTCTCTCGCGCTCTCTGGAGCAAGTCGTTTTCGTGTACCCTCACGAGCGCGACTCTGCGAACCGCCGGCTCGTATGATAGCATCTCGAAATTATTTGGTCTGGAGGGATTTCGATTCGAGACGTTTGATACCGAGTTTGACTATGCAAAACAGGCGCTCTGCTATATCCCGACCGATCTCGGCGACACGCGCCGGCATGAGGATAAAAAGCGTATCCACGAATTTCTCGCCCGGATTATCGCCATCATGGGCGGACGAACGCTCGCGCTTTTTACGTCGTTTCAGAGTATTCGCGAGGCGTATCTGGCTACCAATGCCGAGCTCAAAGCATCCGGTATTCGCGTCATCGCCCAGGGATTTTCCGGCGGAAAACAGCGTATGCTCGCCGACTATCTGCGCACCAGTGAGTCGAGCGTCATCTACGGGACGGATACGTTTTGGCAGGGGGTGGATATCCCGGGACGTGATCTCGAGCTTTTGGTCATTCACAAGCTGCCGTTTACCGTTCCCGCCGACCCGGTTTTTATGGCTCGATCCCGGCTTTTTGAAAATCCGTTTCGCGAATACGCGATGCCGCAAATGATCCTGAAACTGCGCCAGGGCATCGGGCGCCTCATCCGCTCGCGCGCCGACTGCGGCATCATCGTCATCCTCGATGCGCGAATTCTCTCGGACTGGTGACGCCACGCGCTCGATGATTTTCCAGAGGATATGCCGGTAAAAACCGGTTCCGCCGCAAAATTTCTGGAGCTCCTGAGGCTGCGTCGTCATTAGAAATGCATGCAGGGCAGATTTGCATCGCCCCCGAGAGTATGATACGATGAGGGGACTTCATGATCTTTTTGCTATGCAAACGCAAAACAATACAAATCCACAGGAATCCGGCGATATATTCGGACAGCTCTCGAGCGAGCTCGGCGCCCAGGCGACGCCGGTGAGTCCGCATGATGATCCGGATTTTTCCCCGGTCGATCCCATCGAGCGAAAACTCA
>JANQGT010000021.1 GCA_028277205.1 Candidatus Altimarinota bacterium | reverse complement strand
CAAGACTAAACGAGTGTACCCACGATCTTATTGACAGTCGGATATACTGGATGGGTATTTCGTATGGTTTTTTACTATGAGTACGATCACGATAGAGGTACCGGACGAGCTTTCTCCAGAGGCAAGAATAGAGCTTATCGAGAGACTAGAAGCACAGGCGCGTCACGAGGCATATACGATGTATCTCGCGGAAAAAGCAAAAACATTGAAAAAAAAGCCGAAAGATTTTTGGTACAGCATTCCTGTCGACACACTCGATGAAAAGGATTAGAGACATTCAGGAGAATGACGAAATTACCACCTATCTCGTAAAGCGCGGTATTCTGAAGCAGTATTTGAAAGCCAAAGAATATCTGCTTTCCGGTAATACGAAAATCGTTGATTTGAAGATACGGCAGCCGAAACGAGAGGAAATATGGCAATTTCGCATCACAAAAAAATACCGAGCGTTTTGCTATTTCGAAGACGATATGCTTTGTGTCATTGAAATCAGCGATCACCAAGACTAAACGCGTACACACATGACAACAGTATCCGACAGTCTTATTGACAGACGGATATACTGGATGGGTATTCCCCTTATCTTTCATACTATGAGTACGACGATCACCATCGAGGTGCCGGATACATTTGCCGGACTTTCAGAGCAAGCGCGCGCCGAGATGATCGCACATCTTGAGGCGGAAGCGCGGGAAATAGCTTTTACACGCGAACTTGCTGCTGAGTGGGAAACACTTAAGGATAAACCCGAAAGTTTCTGGCATAGCATTCCTGTTGATGCGCTCGATGAAAGCAATTAACGATATCAGACAATCGGATGAAATCACTGCATATCTGGTAAAGCGCGGCATTCTCAAGCAGTATCTGAAAGCCAAGACATACCTCCTCTCAGGGTATACGGAATCAGTAGACCTCAAGCCGAGACAACCGAAAACTCTCGGAATATGGCAATTTCGTATCACGCAAAAATATCGGGCTTTTTGAGCATTTAAATGAAATGTCTTTCACGTATTTCGAATAAGCGATCACCAAGACGACTAAAACGGCAGTAGTATCCTATCTCAAAAGAACACTGGATTTCTCAAAAAAGCGAAGATGCTAATACGCGGGCACGACATGAAATTCGCTCTCGGCGGAGTAGCGTCACGCCGCCTGTGTAGACGTACGACGTGCGAGATATTTGATCGTGTAGGTGTAGGTTTTCAGATTTCCATTTGGATCGGGATCGCCCGATACGCTCGCAAGTGTCGTCTCGGAAACGGGTGTCGGCGTCCCGGAAAACGGTGATGAGCCACCGGCGCCCGATATCGCGAGATCGTAGCCGTATCCCGTCGAGCCATTCCAGCTGCCGACGCCTCCGCCGGGACCGCTCATCGTCGCGGATCCTGACAGCGACAGTGCAAATCCGGCACCGACCGTCTGGATGACAATCGTTATCTCGCCGGTCTCAGCGAGATCGATATCGGAAAGCGTGCCGATATCAGCCGAAATCGGAGTCACGCTCATCGTCATCCCATCGACATAGAAATGCACGATCTCGACCGCCTCGTTTCCGGCGTCGTCCGAGAGGGCGAATGTCGCGCGATAGAGTCACGCCGACAGTGCATTCATGCGATATGCAGAGGTGGTATCGCTGACCGTGACGACCGTGGCACCTGTCGCAGTGATATCGCTGTAGTTTCCGGATCCGTTGTTTTGTTCGAGGGTGAATGACGGACTCGGCAAAGCGGCAATCCCGCCCGTGTCGGTATAGCTGTACCGCAGCATCATCGACCCGTGGGAAACAATGGCAGCGTCGGCAATATTGACAGTGATATCGGGTGCCTCGTCGTCGGCGATATTCGCACTACCGGGAGTCCCGCGCGCGGTCGCATTTTCAAATAAACCAGTATCCTCGCTCTCCGCCGTATACCAGTCGGATACCGACGTCCCGTCGCTTGGGAATTCGCGGCGCTCCATCGATGCGGGAATATCCGCATCACCCGGCATCGGGTCCAGTGCGAGCGAGCTGCGATCCATCTCGATGCCCGCAGCACTCCTGTGGATGAGGCTCTGGATACCGACCGACAGTGACAGTGTCGAGTCGACGCGATCGATGGAAATACCGTCCGCGAGCAGATTTCCCGTCGCATCCGCCGCCGTCCGCGTGATCAGATAGTATCCGTTTGCGTCGATAGTTTCGCTTGCGGGGATCGTGAGGTGCGTGCCCGTCCCGCCCGCATTGTCTATAGTCCAGCTGCCGATATCCACACTCGCATCGCCCAGATTTCGAAGCTCGATATACTGTGTCGCGCTCGCGCCCGTCCCGGACCACATGATCTCATTGATGACGACGGACGCCGTCACCGTGATGCGATTTTGCGCGCCCTCGGTCGGAGAGGTATTTCCGACAGTATCGGCGATCTGACCCGTCGCGATAGAGATGGCGGACGTCCCGGCGGTCAGTGCGCCGGCACTGGTACCCGAGAGTGTGATGACGGCACTCGTCGCGGATGGCAGTGATACCGGACTGTTTGTCCCGAGGCTACCCCCACCGCTGACTATGAAATCCGTGGCGGCATTTGCGGTATCGATAGTATCAGAGTCAATCGCCTCTGAAAACGTAATGGTGATCGCATCATCCGAAACGCCCTCGGTATTTTCCTCATAGCGGGCGGCGATGATGACCGGTCCCGCACCATCGTCGGGAGTGACGGGGGTCGCGTCCGTCACGACGAGATTTCCCGCGGTATCGGTGAGAGTACCGTTTGCGGTGATGCGAGTCGCAGGCGTCGCATCCGTATCACTGAGAGTTTTTTGCGTGAGGGTAATGCCAAGGTATGCACTGTCAATGGTCGCGGACGAGACGGTATAGCTGTCGACATTCACCGTCAGTCCGGACGTCAATCCGCCGAGCGCCTCGGACGCCTCAAGCCGAATGGTATCGAGTCGCCCGTCGCCGTCTGTATCCAGCGTCGTACGAGAGAGTATGGCGGGAGAGGCTTCGTCATCGGGAGTGATCGTAGCGGCAGCAGTCGTATTTCCCTGGGCATCGGCGATGGCTCACGGAGTGTAGTCCACTGTCGGCGGCGCATCCGTATCGGCATTCGCGCTCTCTGTCAGCACGAGGAAAAAATCCGCGTCGTCCGCCGTATCGCCACCGTGCGTGGAGGAAAACGCCTGGAGAGTAAATCCCGTCACAAAGAAATCCGCACTGTCGATATCCGAGTCATCGAGCGTCTCCGAAGCGGTGACGAGGATCGCATCGATCCGACCGTCGCCGTCGAGATCCTGCGTCGCCATATCCGCGATCGACGGCGCAGCCCGATCGACGAGAGCGAGAGCAGAGAAATTTCCCGCGAGATTGCCGGCGGCGTCGGTATAGGTATCGTTTACGAGGGTGAGAGCCAGCGTGTCGGTCGCGGTGCTGTAGGTCGATCCGGCGAGCGCCAGATCGATACGCGCGTCCGTGACGGAGAGGCTCTCGATACTCATGCCATCGTAGGCGTCCTCGATCGTCCAGCCCGAGATACTCGTCGCAGACGTGATATTTTCAGAAAATGTCACGGCAATCCGATCAAGCACTCCATTTGCATCATCATCGAAAATCTCCGCTGTGACGACACGGGCGACGGCGCTGTCTGTCGTACCGGTATCGACGGATGCGAGCGGACGCGCCGCAAGATCGGTAAGTCCTCCCGCCGTATACGTGACAGTCGGTGTGGAGGCGGTCGTCCCGGTATTTGAAAAGATAAGCTCGAAAATACCATCGTCGGCTGTCGTGGATGTAGAGACCGACGATGGCACCCCGATACCGAGCGAGAGAGAGAAATCATTGGCATTCAGCGTCGAATCGAGTATCGCCTCACTCATAGTGATGCGCACTGCGTCGATGTGTCCGTTTGCGTCTTTATCCATGGTGACGGCAGAGACGATCGTGGGATCGGTCGAGTCGATACCGAATGCCTGCGAAGAAACAGAGCTTGAGACATTTCCCGCTGCATCGGTCGCGAGGATCTGCACGAATGCCGTACTCGTATCGACGGACGGGAGTGTGATCGAGTGCGAGCCGTCATTGTCCGTCGTGTCCGCGAGCGTGATGATACCCGTCCCAAAATTCGCCTGCAGCGTAACAGAGACAATCTCCGCACCGGTCGCGGTGACTGCCCCCGTATCCCACGTGATATCCAGCGTATCGCCGCCGAGACGGATGGCATCGGTATCAAAAGTAAAGACGCCCGTCGAAATGCTCGGCGCAGACGAATCGCGAATGATGGTGATGGTGTGAATTGCGCTGTTATTGGTCTTGAAAGCGCTGTCGCGCGCGGTCGCCGTCACGGTGTAGGTCTGTCCGTCCGCATCATCTCCCGGCGGTGTAAAGTCATAGCTCCAGCTCGCAAACGTCCCCGACGTCGAAAGAGACTGTGCACCCAAGACCCAGCTCGAGCCGTCCCAGTATTCGCCTCATCTCTGGATGGAGATCTCCACACTCGATCCGCCGGAGAGCGCATCCGATGCCGATCCGGTCAGCGTGATCGCACTGGAAAAATACGTCCCGCTCCCAGTAGCATGCGATACGGTCGGTGCCGTCGTATCGCCCGTGTAGTCGATGGCGGTGGAGATCGTGACATTTGCTGCCTCGTCGACGCTGCGGATATGCAGGCGATAGACGGTAGAGTCGGTGATGAGTGTCGGCGTGATCGTCTCGGAAATCGAGGCGCAGGCGAGATCCGTCCCCGCCGTTTGTCCATCGGTACAGAGCGTATTCCAGGTTTCCGTCACGGTAAAGCCGCCGGCATTTTCGTCCCAGTATTCCCCGGAGCTTCGATTTTGAAATCGGTACTGCACATTTTCGAGAAAGCTGTCCGATGCTCCCGCCGTCATGTCGATACCGGTATTATTGACATAGCGCCCGCTTTTCGGTGTATTTCCGCCGTCACCCGCATAGGTGATCGAAAGTGTCGGAGCCGTGGAGTCGATGATGACATTTCCGTCGGTGGTGTCGGTCGCGGTATTTCCGGCGCTGTCGGTGATCGTGATGCGCACCAGTCCAGAGGCGGTATTCGCGCTCGGAGGTGTCCATGATTGTGTCCCGTCGTTTGCCGTCGCGGTCGTGATATCCGTCCAGCTGGCTCCGCCATCCAGCGAATACGAGAGCGCGACAGGATCAGTCGCAAGTCCTCACGCATCGGAGATCGCCCCGGTATCCCATGTGATCGTCGTCGCCGTTCATCACTGCAGGACACTATTTGCAGTCGGAGCGGTCAGCGTATCCGAGCCGACGGTCGGCGCCGTTTTATCGATGGCAAACTCATCCGAAAGCGCCGTCGTCGCATTTCCCACGCCGTCACGCACGATCATGCGGATTTGGTAGTCAGTACCGCTTTCGAGAGCAGAGACATCCCAGCTGCGCGACCCGTTGTTTGCGCCGGTGCCGATGATCGTCCAGTCCGTATGCGCTCCGGTAGAGTACGCGAGCTCGACAGAATCAACGGCGATATTGTCCGAAACATCCTGCGTATCCCACGTGATCGTCTGCGTCGTCCCGCCCCAGACGGTGGCACTCGTCGGCTCGGTAAACGGAGCGTTGGCAGTCGGAGCGATATCGTCCACGGTGATGGACGCGAGGATGGTACCGGTCCCGCCTCCAGACGTATTGGTAGCGGTAAACTCCGCCTGGCGCACGCCGCTTTCGATCGAGCCGGCAAATCCCGCGTCAAATTCGTAAGTGGCGATATTTCCGGCATACGAACAGGCAATACCGGTCGGGGGCGCACTGCACTGAATGGACGAATGCGCACCGCTTCCCGTCAGTGCGCTCGCGTCCAGCGTGATAAATGCATCGGTGGTCTGCGTGATGGTCGCGCTCACCGATACCGGATTTCCGGTCGTCGTGTACGATGTCGAGGCGAGCGTCGTATCCGTAATCGTCGCATCCGAAAGCGACGGAACGGCGGTATTTACCGAGAAGTCATCACATGCGCTCGTCGTGCCGACATTGTCCAGATTGTCGGTCGGCGTGATCGTCCACGAGTAGTCGGCATCATCTGCAGGCAGCGCCGCAGAGAGCGTCAGGCTCGTCGACGATCCGGTCTGTGTACGCACGGCATCGCCAGAGCACCCGGTACCGGAGTAGACATTGAGCGTGTAGTACTGCACGCCCGAGCCATTTCCCGAGTCATCCGATGCAGCACTCCAGGAAAATGCCGGTGTGAGCGTCGACTCGAGCGTTTTCTGGGTGATGGAGGGAGCGGCGGGACCGGTATCGTCAAATCATATACCGGCAATACTCGACGACGTCGCGGAGTTTCCGGCGCTATCCACAGCGACGAGCACGACCGAGTACGTCGTCCCGCTCACGAGACCGACATTCGAGAGCGACACTGTGGCGGTATTTGATCCCGCGCCGAGCAGTGCCGGATCCGTGACGAAACTCGTCCGGGGCGAACCGGTATCCGCATTACCCGCTGTCCGCGTGAAAACAAACCGGGTATTTCCGGCGCCCAGTGCCGGCTCTCAGAGTGTAAAATCAATATCGAGATCTCCAGAGTAAAATCCCTGATACGGCGAGACAGTACCGGTGGAAAACCCGGTCACGGTGGGTAGCTGCGCATCGGTGATGACCAGCGACCCCGAGGAAAATGCATTATTGAAACCGCCGCCCGCGGCACGAATCGCACCCGTCCCGAGCGTCAGACTCGAGCCGGTAGCCGACAGATCACCGAGTGACGGGATCGTGATCGTGAGGGTTTTTTGGCTGACGCTGTCGACACTCGTCCCCGTGAGCGTATTTCCATCGACACTGTAGGAAATGAGGGTCGCATCATGATTTGCCGGGGTCGTATCCAGTGTGGCATCGGTAGTGATTTCCAGGGTCGTATCGAGCGTGAATCGAGCGGAGAGCACCGTCGGATTTGTCACGGTGTCGGCGGTCAGCGTCGCCGCGTCCGAGCAGCCCTCGGTCCCGAGAATTCCCGCCGTGCTCATGATCGCGACGCACATCACATAGTCCGACTCCGAGACCAGAGCCGCACCCGTCGAGTCGGTCGACAGAGATTCTTCGCCTATAAAGCTGCCGCTGCCCGAGTCCGCGATGAGCGCGACGTGCGAGTGCGTGTCGGTATCCAGCGTCTCGGTAGACGGCAGCAGGTAGAGCCGATACGACTCGAATGCGGAGTACCCCTCTCCCTCGGTCGTATCCCACGAGAGGCTGAGATCCCGCCCATCGAGCCCGTCGAAATCCGTATCTCCATCGGAAAATCCCAGTATCTCGGCATCCATGGAGGGCGGCGGATCGATTTTGTTGAGCGTGCCGGAGGTACTCGCGATATTTTCCGCCTCATCGCGACAGTACATGTATATCGTATTCGCTCCGCTTGAGAGCGCGACATTTGCTATGGAAATAGTATTTCGCGAGCCTGCGACGGCACTCCCGGTACCGAGCAATACCCCTCCACCGAAAGTGCCACCACCGAGCTCCGCCTGCGCGAGTCCCGCCTCGCTACAGGTAAAATTGGCTCATGAGTCTCCCGTCGTCACACTCCCCGGCGAGATGAAAGCACTCGAGATCACCGGTACGGAAGTGTCTTTTTCTATGATCGTATTGGTCGATCCGACGACGCTGGATCCGTTTCGCACGCACATATAGACAGTATTGTTTCCCTCCGCGAGATCACCCGAGGAGACGGTATAGCCCGTCGCGGTGTTCGCCGTGTAGCCGGACGTCCAGTCCTGCAGTACCGTCCCACCTGTACACGATGCGTCGCTTCAGAGGGAGACGCGGACATCACCGTCCTGCGATCCCGAAAATGACAGCACCGACTCGGTATTCGTCGCGCCACCGATGATGCTGTCGGAAACAGAGATCAGCGATACCGTCGGAGCAGACGCCGCCACTATGGAAAAATTGAGATCGGTCGTGCGATCCTCATCGTCGAAATCGGTATTGCCATCGCTCGGCGTGTCCACGTTTGCGTCCTCGTCCGTCGCGGTAAAATCGTCGTTATTGAATGTCTTTGTTCCCTCACTCGCCGAGGTGGATATCGCACTCTTTTTGAATGTCGCGGTGAGCCCGTCCCCCGCGCAGCTCGCATATGTCAGGCTCTCACTCGCCGAGAGTCCGAGCGCCGAGAGATCGGCGACTACCGTCCCGTCGTCGATATTCGTACAGCCGTTGTAGTCTTTGACTCTCAGTACGAGATCAAATATCCCCACTCCCCCGCCCTCCGCCTGCGTGATGACATTTTCCGTCCCGGTCTCTGCGAAAAAATAGTCCGTGATATGCGGACGCACATTGACATAGACGGTACGAGAGAGCGTGTTTGATCCCGCGTAGCTGTCCGCCGTCATCTGCGCCGACACTGTGAAAACATACTCTGAAAAATCATCGGCGATCCGGATATCGGCATAGTACAGCGAATGATACTGAAACGAGCTCGACGACGATGCGATCACGACGCTATTGTCGCTTGGAGGATTGAATTCGAGGGTAGAGATATCCGACGTCGTCGGTGAGCCATCCGTGTAGGCGTCGACCGTATTCGGATTTTCGTAGGTAAAATCGGTGGAGGAAAACGAATAATTCATCGTGACATTCGTCGCGGCGTCTCATTCATTTAGTCCTCCGGCGAGCAGCTGGATGGTATCACCGGGATTTACTCAAAACGAACCGGTATACGACACGCTCTCGTGCCGGATCGTGAGCTCGTACACCGTAAACGCGACCGCCGCAAACACCCGCGTCGGCAGCACGGAAAGCGCCATCGACGCCGCGAGGATGAGACACAGACACTTTCGTAGGGACATAGAGAGTATCGCGAACGAGCGAACAATTTTTTTGTATGCATTTGTATAAAAAGCCCTCCGAGAGATAATATCGAAGGGAACACAAAATTCAATCGGGAGATTTCCAGATACCTATGGATCGACGAGTGTAGTGAAGATACTGAGCACGCTCTCCACTCCGCTTTTATTTGTCACAGACAGGATAATGCGCCGCAGTCAGAGTGTGGCACTGTTTTGAACATTTTGAAAGGTGATCGTATTTCATGAAAAATCTACGCTGTCGATCGTCACTCCGAGAACGCTATCGATCGAGACGGCAATGACATCATCGTCGACAGTATAGGAGAGACTGCCTATGCTTGCACCTTTTTCATTGAATGAATCACCTCATACCCAGCCGACTCCCTCCGCCGGAGTACTGTCGATAGTGAAGTCAAGGCTGCTCGACGGTCATGTACCAGCACCATTCACAGACCGTACCTCTACAGTATGATCTCCGTCTCCGGGTCCTGATATTTCAAATGACGTCACCCCCACAGATACATCGATCCACCCTCCCCCATTCACGCGATACTGCATATACGTCGCTCCCGTCCCGAGGCTCGTCACTTCGAATGTCGGAGTCGTATCATTTGT
>JANQGT010000009.1 GCA_028277205.1 Candidatus Altimarinota bacterium | reverse complement strand
AGGATGACATCCTTTGCGCGGTCGTCGAATAGTGATCATCACGCGGCGTCCCAGAAACGCGCGTTTTCTTCGACCGCCTCGCTATTTTTCTCGAATTGTTTGCGAAATTGACTTTGATGTTCCTGGTGTCGGGCAATCGCCTCATCCCGATTGCGTTCCAGCTCCGCACGCTGCTTCAAAGATTGTTCGAGTCTGTCTATGATCGCGACGAGCTCATCAATCGCCGATTGGATTCTCTCTTTCATTGCATCTATAGGCGGATCAATCGGTATATCTTCACCATCAATGCCCTCTATCGTTTTCGGAGCATCATCGTGAATGCGCTCCTGAAATACGCTCGCCTGTCGTCGCAGTGCGTCCGGATTTCGCATATCATCCTCCGAAAGTGTGGACGATACCCCCAAGGTCCGGGAGAGTGCGGTCATGCTCGCTGAAAGCGTTTCAGTGTATCCGTCGATCTCTCTATCAATCCTCGCAATCTCCCGATCAAGCCGGGAGATCTCCATTGCCTGTCTCTGGAGCTGCGTCGCATCCACCGCGCTCATTGGAAAGCGCTGTTCGCGTCCATCCGCATCGCGCTCTATGATGGAAATCTGTGCGGATCCCGAGGAGAGATCCATCTCAAAGGTCTTACCACTCTTGCTCTGAAACATAAATCGATCACCCTGGCGCGTCATGCCCTCGCTCGGATCGTAGTCCATCGCGGTCAGGATCTCGCGCTCGGCGCTGGTAAACGGTGGATTGTCAGGTGGAGGTCTGTCATGAAAGCTTGACGGCACATCCGGAAATGCTCGCTGCAGCTGCAGCATGAGTGGCGCAAACTCCGCCCCGAGCCGCGTACTCGCATCCGACTGGATTGCCTCGTCATTCAGCACGATATACGCCTCGATTTTCTGGTCGCGCTCTGCGGGATCCTCTATCCCGCTAAATCTCTGAGTGGCATCGGCATAGTGCGAAGACTCTGTGATGTCGTGGTCGCCGAGGAGTTGGTTGATGAGTTGTTGACGTTCTTCAAATTTGGATTCTTTCTCTGTCTTTTCTGTTGTCCGAGAACTGTCTACAGAAAGAATGCGATGAAAGAGCAGTCACCAGTTTTCCGTATTCGTCTCGATATTTCACATGATCAGGGCTTTCTCCGCCTCGAGTCTATCCACAATGTCTGTTTCAGAGAGTTTACTATTCTGACGAGCGCTATTAAATGCTTCCGAGATTGCATCCCTCCTTTTTTGAGGAAATACCTGTGCTATGAATTCGGCAAAGAAAGCGTCTATCGAGTGTTGCTCTTCTATAGCGGACTCAAATCCGACACTCCCAAATTCTTCGGACTCTGATGCGCCAAATGCATCGAGCCCTCCGGAATCACTCCCAAATCCTCATCCGGAATCAAATCTCCTGTCTGCAAAGCCACCTCAAAGTCTTTCTGAAGTATTTCCAAATCCATCATTGGCACTTTCGAGCGCACCGCTGCCCATAGTGGTATCGCTCGATACTGAAAATCCCGACTCGGAATCGGAAAATCCACCTCCAAATGCAGCACCCTCCCGAGGCTCGTCTCTACCGCCGAATGACTCGAATCCTCCTTTGCCGAATCCCATACAAAAAATAGGAAAAGATAGTGCTATCTTACCCTATTTTTCTCATTTTTGCAAAAGTCCTAAGAGGCGGTTCCGAGGAGACGATCCAGTTGTTTGAATTGCTCGCGGGATCGTCTTGTTATGTCAGGACCGATGCTGAACTGTATGATCCTCTCTGCCTCATCCGGTGGGAGTGCTCGAAACAGGACTCGCTCGATAGCGGTAAAGAGCGCCACCTCATCTCGAGTTGCCTCAAAATTATTATGCAATCCTTCCGTCCTGCGTCGGGGTCATATGTCTGCGAGTATGACTGAATCCATTCATCCTATCACTCCGCGTGCATGGATTTTTTTCATGACGGTATGCATCCTGGCATGCGTCTCCGTCGGATCGAGACCGTCGAGCTGGGTGATGCCGAGACGATCACACACAGCCTGCACCGCCTCAAGAGATACGCTCCTGTAAGTGGAATCATAAAATCTCCCATCACCAGACCACTCGCGGATACGGACAGCGGCTTCGTGTCCCTCCGGGAGGATGAGGGTCGCGAGACGGGCGATAGATCCGCTTGTCAAAAATTCACCAGTTTCTGCTACTTCTTCATCGTGCAGAGATGGAGAGCGTTCGTTATCCATCATTTTCATAGTTCCATCCGCGAGTCTCAGGAGTGCTATGGCATCCACCGTTACTTTTGCAGCCAGGAACGGATTGGTACCGCCTCGTATGAGATCGACAAAGAAATTCTTCGCGCAACTAAGCGTGTCAAATGTGAGCTCATCCGCTAAAAACTGATCACGAAGCGCTGTTGCATTCTGTATGCTTCTGTCATAGGTTTGCCGAGCGAGTCTGTTTGTATAGCCTTGTCGCTCTGCTCATCCTGGATTTTCCGCAGGACCGAGCTTTCCATCCGGCATTGTTGCAAATATGGGATCTCCCTGAGGATCGACCTGCCAGAGAGCCAGGGCATCATGTGGTCCTTGAAAGCTGAGTATCTGATACAGTGCCACCACGAAATTTCGCGGACTATCGGGATTCGGAAAATGCTGCACAAATTCCTGAGGTGACATGGATGGCGCGGCATTACCCCCATTGACGATTTCATCGAGATCTCAAGCCATCTGTTGCTTCGTACTGACGTTTTCACCTATTCGATCATAGATGGGCATTCCGTTGCCATCTCTTGCCTCTCTAAATGCCTGTATCGTGTCGTAGATCGTGTGAAGTGGAGGTCATTCCCGGACTGCTTCG
Organism: Candidatus Altimarinota bacterium; assembly: GCA_028277205.1. GTDB lineage: Bacteria > Patescibacteriota > Gracilibacteria > BD1-5 > UBA2023 > JANQGT01. The sequence continues at coordinate 363 of JANQGT010000009.1, read as the reverse complement.
ACTATACCCTCCGGCACCGCTGCGACTTGCTCTGGTCTGTCGGATGCGAGGGCAACGCCGGGCGTTGCTTTTTCTGCGGCAAGTACTATTCCAACTGCTCCTGCAAATTTCAAGAGTCTTCGTCTCGTCATTCCGTGTGTCTCTCATTGTCCTTTTGCTAAGTCCCCTTCAGGGGACACCCGCGCTCCGTTCGCTTCCCCTTCAGCTCTTCTTTCGAGATCATCCGATCCCACCGATCCTGGAAATCCTGCAGCTGGCATACATCGAATGGTGATAAAATAATTTCATCGGGAATTATACTAAAGAGAGAGTGAAAAGCAATTTGATAGCTAGGAAAAGTTCAATAATTTTTGGGGTTTTTAT
>JANQGT010000025.1 GCA_028277205.1 Candidatus Altimarinota bacterium | reverse complement strand
CCTCCCCTGATGTAATCGAAAGCCGCTCCGGATGCGTGTCGCTGGACAAACGATTTCCAGCCTTTGCTCGAATCGATGTGCTTATATGCCCTGATGACTCTGAGCATGACGTCCTGTTCGATTTCATCCCTTTGTTCCTTTGGCAATGACGATGCGTACTTGTTCGAGTAGATGCTCGCTTGGCGTTTCGCGTATTTCAAAACCTCGTCGAGAGAGGGTTTTTCGAGTTGAGTCAATGCTGCTGTTTCCTGTTGAGTCTGGACTAGACTCACTCTCGTCAAAAAACTGTCAATCTGTCAAAGGATTAAAGTGAATTTTTTTCAAGACGAGGGACGGGTTCTAAACTCGATATGACGGTAGGCTATTTGAATCGCTTTGCTTTTCGGCGCTCCCCTAGCGACGAGGTTTTTCACTAGACGACAGAAATCAGTTCCCTCCTGGACCGTCGCGAAAGAATAGGCCTCACGGCTTGACAGCTCATCACAGGAAAAAACGACGACGCCATCGGTCTGCATTTGCTGATTTTTTTCCTCGAGAGACTCGACCTTGATGTTCCACTCAGCCGCGAGATCGCCATTAATAACCAGAGCTTTGAACGGACAAGCCTTAGATCGTGTCAGTCTGAGCAGTTCTTTGAGACCCATGTCCCTCCATGTGACCTTAACCTGGGTCATTTTTTTGATAGCATTGACGTACTTCCCGAGGATGACCTCATGATCCAGCCCCGTCGTCGATTTTGCGTCCTCCTCAGTCAACATTTTCAGCTCCCGATCTGAGCTCTTTTTGTTGCTCGGCGAGTTTTTGCAGAGAGGACTTCTCCCTGTCTATTTTTCGCATCAAAACCTTAAAACGTGTGTTCATTTGCTTTCGGTTCCTCGAGGTGAGCTTCGCCTTGTCCAACATGATCGCGAGGTGCTCAGCCTCTTTGATCATCGAAGCGAGTCGAATCTGGACTTTCTTGGATTTGTCTTTGATCTGCTGCTCGGTCGTTTTCATCTTTCCTCCACAGTGAGCTCAACGAACTCCTGCCCTTTCTTGCACAGCTGCTGAGTCACATCCCATGGACCTGTCCGCTTATAGCTGTCGTTAAAAATGACGCCATGGATCTGCAGGCCGTCGACAATGGGTTTCAAACTGGCGACCGCCCCGTCATAGTCGAAATTTCTCGCATTGTGTAAAACTGCCCGGATGTGACATTTTTGGAGCGGTCGCTCCGGCTTTTTCCTCAGGACAAGGATCCCGACGATTTCTTTCCACTTTTTCATGTAGCTGTTCCGAGCATGATGATTTCTCATCCTCATGACCTCATTCATTGGCCGAGGCTGGCCGGGGATCCGAATTTCTAATCGATAGCTCATTGCAGCAGATACCTTCTCCAGCATCCCATCTCATCGCGAACGAATTTCACGCCGTCGATTTTCTCGAGATCCTCGAGGCTTGTATGCGTACCAC
>JANQGT010000019.1 GCA_028277205.1 Candidatus Altimarinota bacterium | reverse complement strand
CCTTTTCCCGCAGATATGCCTCGTACGCATCGTATATTTGCGCGAGCTCATCGAGTTTTTGCAGGTGCTTTTCCTGGTCGGCTTTTGTTTTTTCGTACTTCTTGAGCGTCGGTTTGATATCGGCGAGAGTGTTCGCATACTCCTGCGCCTGCAGCGTGATCACTCTGCGAAATCTCTCCGGGTCGTGATTTTCTTGTTTGAGGCGGGCGATGGATGAGAGGATTTTTCCGACGTAGCGATAGGGGTCGGCGGGAGGTGAGAGCAGTGGCGCACTGGCTGACGAGAGGATATCCTCCATGATCTCATAGCCCTCGATATCGTCGATCTGACGCGAGAGTCGGACATCCGCGAATTGCTCCGGATAGCGCTCTATGACCATCCGACAAAAGCTGTGAAACGTCCCGACCCAGATGCGATAGGCGTCCGCGCCGACGATGTGTGCGAGCCGTTTTTTTATGGAGGTGACACCCGCCTCGGTAAAGGTCGTGATGAGAATATTTTCACCGCGTGCATCCGTAGAGCGCAGGATATTCGCAGCCCTCAGGGCGATGATCTGCGTCTTTCCGGTGCCGGGTCCGGCGACGACCATGACCGGTCCGTAGATCGTATTGACTGCCATTCTCTGCTCGGCATTCAGGGAGGCGTAGGCGATGTCAAAGGCAGTATCGTTATTCATTTCAGACGAGATGACTGTCGGGAATCGCGACTGAAAAAAACGCAGTAAACGCGTCTTTGAGTGTCGTGCTGCCCATATGCATGAAAATGTCATCGTGTCCTGTATCGGGCAGAGAGACAAATTGTTTATCCGTACTCTCAAATGCTGCGAATATCGCCTCTCCCATGCCGTACGGGATGGTGGCATCGGCTGTCCCATGGATTACGAGCACGGGCATGTCGAGCGTTTCTGCGATCTCGATGGACGAGTAGTGCGCCGACTGAAAAAAAAGTCCGTATATATCAAATCAAAATATATGCGCCGCCATATCCCGATCACTGGAAAACGGCGCAAAGAGCACGATACCCGCCGGTGGATGCATATCTGCGAGGGCTATCGCCATCGCCGTCCCGACCGAGTATCCGACGCAGATGATCTTTTCTGCATCGTATTTGCGTGTATTCGTACTGTATTCGTATACGGCTTTTAGACTCGCTGTATTTGCCTCTCGGCTGGGTACGCCGGTGCTCTCGCCGTATCCCGGGTAGTCGATGGCGAGCACGCTAAATCCCTCGAGCGCAAACGTCTCCATCTCATACTGCACATCATTCAGGCGTTCGCCGTTTCCATGAAAATACAGGATGAGTCCCCGATCCCCTCATGTGAAATACAGTGCAGAGACGGCATCGCCCGCATCCGTATCGATGGTGATATGCTCTGCCGCGTACGCTTTGCGAAATGCCGGATCGATCTCGGTCGACTCGAAACCGACTGCCGGAAACATCGTCATCCGGACGACGAAATCGAAAAAGATGGAGAGCAGCATCCAGAGGATCGCGAGTGCGGCTATCGTGATGAGGACAAATTGCAGGCTCCGACTCATGCGTGCACGACTGTTTGAAAATACTGTGTCCGAGAGTGTACTCGTTTCCGGTATTTTTCCCAGAGTGAAAATATCCTCCAAGATTTTTTTGACTTTTCCAGAGCACTCCATACAATGCTCGTACTTTTTGCGCGGGTGTAGCTCAATTGGCTAGAGTTCCTGCCTTCCAAGCAGAGTGTTGTGGGTTCGAGTCCCATCACCCGCTCCATAAAAATATCGCACATACAGGAGGCATACGCGCGCAATTTTTCGTCTGTATGCCTTGTTTGTTTCCAGGGTGTGTAGCTCAGTCGGTTAGAGCGCTTCTCTGATAAGGAAGAGGTCCGTGGTTCAAGTCCACGCATACCCACCATTACGCAAAACAATAGCATGCAGCACAAGAACCTCCTCGTTGTCAGTCTCCTCTTGCTGGTCGCGGTCTTGATCGGAGTGACAGTGATCGAGCCGGCGACGAATGCTTTTGAATGGCTCAGCGTGTTTACTCCGATGATCGTGATTACCGGTTTTTTTGTATTTTTGGTGTCTGTATCATTGTTTGTTTTCGTGATCATTTGCAATCTCGATAAAAGAAATAGTGTAGCGATACGCAATTCACATCCCCACTACTACAAAACAGTTTTTGCCTATCGGGATGTACAGCTAAAAAAGCTGTTTTTTTTGTTGTTTGGCAGGATATATTTTTTGTATTTGCGATGATACTGGATATAGTTGTATCTGCGCTAAAGCGAAAAAATACCCATGAAACCATCCGCGGATCCTCAGGTACAAAAATTTCTCGAAGGGGTGAAAATGTGCGAATATGAGCAGTACATGATACTGCAAAAACTTCGTGAAATCGTTTTTCACATACATCCGAAGACAAGCGAGAAAATGATGTACGGCGGCATCATGTTTTGTTTACAGGGGGATTTCGGCGGTCTTTTCGTGCGCAAAAATCATGTATCGTTTGAGTTTGGAAATGGATTTGCAATGAACGATCCGAAAAAATTTCTAGAGGGCGCTGGAAAATTTCGTCGCCACATAAAGCTCCGGACTTTCGATGATATCGCGGATAAAGAAGTGGCGTCTTTCGTCGCGCAAATCTCGCCTGCTGCATAAAGCTTTATTTGTCTGTAGAGTCGTCGCTATGCCAAAAGAACGTCATACCGTCATCCCCGCTTCCTACTTGGTTTTGGAGGATAGCGGTCGAGTCCTGCTCTCCCGCCGCTACAATACCGGCTACCGCGACGGATGGTACTCTATGATCGCGGGGCACGTGGAGGCGAGCGAGACATTCACGCAGTGTATGATCCGCGAAGCGTATGAAGAAGCGGGGATCGTGATTCACTCCGAGGATGTACGGGTGGCGCATATCATGCATCGAAAGAGTGAGTATGAGACCGAAACAGAGCGCGTCGATGTCTTTTTTCTCTGCGATCGGTGGGAGTGAGAAATCACCAATATGGAGCCAGAAAAGTGTGATGATCTCTCGTGGTTCTCTCTCGACGCATTGCCGGAAAATACAATCCCGTACGTCCGCTATGCTCTTGCGATGATGCAAAAGAACATAGGGTATAGTGAGTACGGGTGGAGTGATTAGATACTTTCGAATGTCTCTATGCAGCAGCGCCATGCCGTCGTCCCCGTCGCCTATCTCGTACTCATGTGGGATAGTCGCATCCTGCTCTCGCGCCGCTTTCAGACAAGCAGTTGGAACGGGTGGTATTCGCTCGTCGCGGGGCACGTAGAGACGGGAGAGTCGTATAGCGAGTGAATGATCCGCGAAGCGCATGAAGAAGCGGGGATTGCGATTCGCAGTGAGGACTTGCAAGTCGTGCATGTCATGCACCGCAGAAACGACACACCGACAAAGCTGCCACGTCTCAATGTCTTCTTTTTCTGTGAAAAATGGGAGTGAGAAATCACCAATATGGAGCCGGACAAATGCGATGATCTCTCGTGGTTCTCTCTCGACGCATTGCCGGAAAATACAATCCCGTACGTTCGTCATGCTCTCGACATGATTCAAAAAGGCATCGGGTACAGCGAATACGGATGGGAGTCGTAGCGTGCCGACATCCCGTCTTTACACCCGTATCACCCGGATTTCCTCCCGGTATTTCAGACACTTTGACGTGACAAATTTACTCGTGATTCCCAGCGCGAGCGAGAAAAGTCCGAAGAAAAACAGGAGCGTGCCAGCGGGAATTCGTCCGTCTGCAAGGTCTTCTTTAGACTCGGCGAGCAGGGATTCGTAGTCGACTCACGTACCGGTTTTCGCGATGTCATCCGAAATCACTCCGGGAGGTATTTCATCGCCGACCGGTTCGTTCGCGTCCTCGGAAGGGATTGTCGATTTTTCTATAAATAGTATCGAGAATATCATGAGAAATATCCCGAGTCCCATCATGATGCGTTTCATCGTGCGGCGGTGCAGCAGACAGACCGGTATCGCTCCCCACACGAGCCAAAAAACCGGTATGACAAAGAGTGCGTACCGGACGACTGTATCGACCGTCGGATCGAAATATCCGAACGCCTCCACCCGATAATCGAACAATCCGAACCCGAGCACCGCGAAAAGCGCGAGTGCGTAGAGGATGCGAATGATGCGTATCGTGCGGTCCGTCGGTCGTTTCTTGAGGAAATTGACGATTTTTATGATTTGATTCATGTTTTTCGGATCGGGGGATGTGTGAAAATAGTGGTGCGTTTATACCGCAGATCCGTAGAAAATCAAGCGGTTTGCCCGCGAGGCGCTTTTTCGTATACTCGTCTCCTGTATTTATCGCTATGCCCAGAAAAAAACGAAAATCCGCAGGCTTTCGACTCACGACGGGACAGCGTGATGTCATCATCGGAGTCGCGCTCGTGTTTGCCGCTCTCGTCGCCTTTTTTTCAAATACCGAGAGTGCTGCGGGGCGCCTGCTCATTCCTGTTTTCGAGTATCTGTACGGACCCCAGTATCGATGGCTTTTCTCGGTGTCGACGGGACTGCTCGGCATCCTGCTCGCGCTCGGACGTGTGGGCTGGTCGTCGGTGCGTGCGCTCGGACTCCTGCTGTTTTGGATCTCCAGTGTGTCGCTCGTGTCCTATCTGGAGCCCGGTATCGTCGTCGGTATTTTTGATTTGCACCGGGTTTTCGGCGGGTGGTTTGGGGATATCGCTGCCGGTTTTCTGCTCTCGGTGTTGCTTTTGTTTTCCCTCGTGCTCGCCTATGATATTCATCCGCGTACGCTTGTTTCGATCGCAGGCTCGGCGATCCCGAGTCCCGGCGATCTCATTCCCGATATCGGTGCCTCCTCCAGCGCGCCGGTAAAAACCGGTACAAAGTCCGCTCCTCTCGGTGTACAAAAAAGCGCGCACGAGTCTCGGATGCAGGATCTGGAGCGAGAAATCGAAGCCCTCAGAAAAGCGAAAAATGTCCCAGATACACCCTCGACGCAAATAAAAAAACCGGTATCCGAGATGAAAATCCCGGTCGAAAGGGCGGATACGCAGACGTCCAAAAACGACAATGCCGGACAAAAACCGGTATGAAAAACACAAAAACCGGCTACAGAAATTTCCGAGTCAAATGCCAAACCGGCACCCGATTTCGGAGTGTGGGATTTTCCGTCGAGCGAACTGCTGACTCAGGGTCGGGACGGTCATCCTGTCGATATGGACGAGGTACGACGCAAGAGCTATGAAATCGAGCGGGCGCTCCTGCAGTTTCGCGTGGAGGTAGAGATGGCAGGACAAAAGATCGGACCGACCGTCATCCAGTATCGACTGAAGCCGGCGGAGGGCGTGAAGCTCTCGCGTATCGAAAATCTCAAAAAAGATTTGACACTCGCGCTCAGGGCAAAATCCGTCCGCATCCAGGCGCCGATCCCGGGGCTCGGACTCGTCGGTGTAGAAGTCCCCAACGACGAACGCCAAACCGTCCGCATCCGCGAGGTGATCGAGAGTCGGGAGTTTCAGCATCACAAATCCAATCTCGCTCTCATAGTAGGGAAAAATATCAACGGCGATTTCATAGTCTGAGACCTGGCCAAAATGCCGCATCTGCTGATCGCATGACAGACCGGATCGGGAAAATCGGTGGGGATGAATGGATTTTTGGTGTCTCTGCTGTATAAAAATTCACCGAGCGATCTGCGGATGATCATGGTCGATCCAAAGCGCGTGGAGCTCGGGATTTACCACGGTATTCCGCATCTGCTGGCGCCCGTCATCACGGACGCCGACAAAGCTCTCAATGCCCTCAAATGGAGCGTGACGGAGATGCTCTCCCGCTATGATCTGCTGCAAAAGCAGCGCGCTCGAAATATCGCTGAGTACAATCGCAAAGTCACAAAAAAAGACCGCCTGCCGAATATCGTCATCGTCATAGACGAGCTGGCGGACCTCATGATGAGCGGCAATAAAAAGGAGGTGGAAATGTCGATCGCCCGCATCGCGCAGATGGCGCGCGCCGTGGGTATGCACCTCGTCATCGCGACGCAGCGTCCGTCTGTCGATGTCATCACCGGTCTCATCAAGGCGAATATCCCCTCCCGCATAGCCTTTACCGTGGCGAGCCTCGTGGACTCGCGCACCATCCTCGATCGCGCGGGAGCCGAGGATCTGCTCGGATACGGAGACATGCTCTACGCACCGTCCGGGAGTCTGGCACCGGAGCGTATCCAGGGCGTACTCGTCGAGACAGAAGAAGTCGAAAGCATCGTCCATCATGTCCGTCGCACCATCGATCCCGCTATGCTGGAGGAGCTGTATGACGAGTCGATCACTATGGGAGAAAAATCGTGAGTTTCCGGTGCGCAGGGAGGGGAGCACGACGAAGATCCCGCCATCATCGAGGAGGCGACGCGCCTCGTACGCGAGTCGTGAAAGGCATCCACATCCATGCTCCAGCGTCGCATGAAGCTGGGCTATGCGCGCGCCGCGCGGGTGATGGATATCCTGGAGGAGCTTGGTGTCGTCGGTCCCGCGGATGGCAGTAAGCCGAGAGAGGTGTTATAAATTCCCCCGGAAAGCCACCGGTTTACTGACCGGTGGATGGAGAGCATCCGAACGATAGTGAGGACGAACGTAGCTTGAAACTCGCCCGCAGGACGATAAAAGCCCCCTATCCACTGACCGGGGTAGTTTATAATGACATTGTCTATTTCTCCTCCCCCCGAAAATCAAAGAGCATCGGCGCCGCGATAAATACGGACGAATACGTCCCGACGATCGTCCCGATGATGAGCGCCAGAGAAAATCCCGACAGCGCATCCGGTCCCAGAAAAAACAGCGCGACGAGTACAAAGAGTACCGTGACGGAGGTGTACAGTGATCGGGTCAGCGTATCGTTGACGGCGGCATTCACGATATCTGAAAATCGCTTGTTTTTGTTTTCCGGGAGCTTTACATTGGCGCGGATGCGATCCAGGATGACGATGGTGTCATTGATAGAGTATCCCAGTACGGTCAGCATCGCCGTGACGAAAAACGTGTCGACGCTAAACTGCTGCCAGATACTCGACGCAAGCAAATACAGCCCGAAAGTGATAATGACGTCGTGCGCGAGAGTGGCGATCGTGACGAGTGCAAATGTGAAACTGGACGCCCCCTTCATCGTGCCCCAAAAGGCATACACGATATACAGCGTGATACCGACGATCGCGATAGCGAGGGTCAGGTACGCCGTCTCGCGGATGTATGCACCAAACGATTCGCCGATATTCACATACCGGCTGCGGGTGATGTCGGCATCGGAAAAAGCATCATCGAGCGCTGCATCCAGCGTGTCGCGTGTCGCGATTTTCGCGGACTCGATCTCGCTCTCGGTGCGTTCGCTGCCCTCGGTAAATCCTATCTCCATCGCAAATTTTCGCTCTCATGCGATCGCATAGGCACTGGTGGCATTGATGAGTGCGCGGGTGTCGGCATCGAGCGACTCGACAGTCTCCTCTGCTATCGTCCGCACTCGCTCGATATCGACGGGGATCTCGTGCGTATACTCTATGAGGATGCCGCCCGTCATGTCGATCCCGAGATTGAAATCCAGTAAAAACGGCGCCGAAAACGAAAAGAGTACGAGCACGAGTGCTGCCGCGTAGGCGACGATGCGAGTGCGAATGAAGTCGAATGCCATGATGGAAAAAAGGTGATCCAAAAGTCGAATGCGAGCCAAAGCAAATACGACCCTCAAAATACGCACCATTTATACGGCGAAGGCGCTGAAAGTCAAAAAAAAGTCTTTGCGGAGACGGGGGAGGATAGTGTTGGCAAACTATCGAAAAATATCATCCGGGGTAGCATCATCGCAAAGAATACGATGAACTCGCTCTGAGCCCTCACGTAAACGCCCTAGAGCTTTCTCTCGTGTCTCGCGGATTTCCTCCGGATCATGTCCCTGCTCTTTCATCAATTTACAGTTTTTCTCTATAAAATTGACCAAACTCGCAAAGAACTCGTCGTGCACCGCTTGAAGTAGGGCATTGATTCTCGTATCAAATTCGGACGTATCGGGAAATTTTTCATCAGGCGTATTCATGGCATTCATAGTGAGAAAATACATGAGTGATGATATATATATTCCATATCGTCAATAGTGTATATACTAAAAAGAGACGTTCGGAAAAATGTTATGAATGCGTCGATTATTTTCCCCGGTTTGCAAAATTACCCAACATCGCATATACTCTCCGCAAAAGCCCTCGCGCCCATGCAGTACAAAATCCCCGTCCAGATCGAAAACGAGGACACGATTTTCCTCGGGCTGTCCCTGCGACAGCTCGTCATCATCCTCATCGCTGGTGGTATCGCCTACTCGATATTTGAGTCGCTGGAGCGAAATGTCGGCGGCGAGATAGCGCTCGTCCCCGCGGGACTCGTGCTCGGTGCGGGCGTCATGATCGCGCTCTTTCGGGCGAGCGAGATGACGTTTCTGCCGTTTATCCTCAATGCCCTGCGAATGTACCTAAACAATGAGCAGCGCGTCTGGTCGCAGGGGGTGGATAGCTACTCGGCGCTCGAGGTGGGCTACATCGTCGCTCACGGACAGCCGGAGCAGACGAGCGCAAACAAAGCAAGCTACGAGATCTACGAGACGATCGAGGATCAGCTTGATAAACTATAATGATCGTACAGTCGCATGAAAGACCCGAAAGGCTCCGTCCGATCCGAGAAAGCGATCGCAAAAGACGCCACCACACAGCGTTACCTTCCGTTTAGTGAGATCCGGGACAATCTCGTCCTCATGAAGGACGGCTCGTCTCGGATGGTGGTGCGGGTGCAGGCACTGAATTTCAATCTCAAAAGCGAAGAAGAGCAAGATGCCATCATCCACGCGTACCAGCGATTTCTTAATTCCTTGCGATTTCCCATCCAGATCGTCGTCCGCTCGCTAAAGGTCGATATCGAATCCTATATCCTAAAGCTCAAAAATCTCGCTGTCAAGCAGACAAATTCACTACTGCAGGAGCAGACGTATCAGTATATTTCATTTTTGTCGAATCTCATCGATCTCGCACAGATCATGCGAAAGGATTTTTATATCGTCGTGCCGTACGACGGTGATGAGGGAAAGAGCGTACGGGACCTATCGGTCTTCGGGATATTTCAAAATTTTTGGTCGGCGCTGTCGCAGGAGGAGAGTGTCTCCTCCATCCGGGAAAAACGCCGGAGCGCCGATCGCCTGAAAAAGGCGAATCTCGAGCGCGTCCAGACGATACGATCCAGCCTCGAATCCATCGGACTCAAAGCACACGTCGTCGAAAAGGACGAGCTTGTTCGTCTCTTCATCGCCTACTACAATCCGAAACTCGGCTCCGAGCTAAAGATCCGCTCTGATCTGTCGGATATCAATATCGTTTCCTAGTCTTCAGTCTTTCTGATGCAAATGCCGTCTCGACGAGCGCGCGGCGACCAGGCGGAGGATTCGGCGGCTCGCTATCTGCGCTCGGTCGGGTATGAGATCCGCGCACGAAATTTCTCGGTCGTAGGCGGAGAGGTGGACATCATCGCCCGGGATCCGGACGGCACGGTCGTTTTCGTCGAGGTGAAATACCGGTCGAGCAATCGATTTGGCACGGCGGCGGAGTCCATCACCGACCGAAAAATCGAGCGGATGCGGCGGGCGGTGGATGCCTACGTCGCAGAGCACGGCGTCGAGTCGTACCGGATGGAGGCGCTCCTGTGGGATGCGGGCGACTGAGTGTGGGAGAGGATGGTGATATGGGAGGGATAACGCTTTGAAAGGGCGGGATTAGCGTCCTGTGTAGATTTTCAAATGACATTCTCGGATGATTATCATCTCACTATTTTTGAGGGTTTGTCACAGGATTTGCTCACAGAGGGACAGTGTGAAAATCTCCGGTTTTACATGTCTGACCAGAGACGGTAAACTACCCTGTATAGTTTCAGGGGCTGCTGATACAAATGGCGAAAAAAGCGATTTTTAGTCACAAAAATTCATGGTACCGGTTTATTCGAAAAAATCCGTTTTTCCGATCAATGTAGCAATACTGTATGATAACGAAATCTCAGAAAACAAGAACATTCTCTGCCGGATTACTGCTAGGAAACCGGTCGTGAGATATCGAGCCTTGATTCTTTATGCGATATTTTCGGATGAAAAATATATCCTGCGGTCTTGTCACGAGACTATTGATTGGACTGATTGTCAACGAGACAATCGTCGCCGCTGTCTAGCGATACGCCTCCACCACGATGACAAATTCGCCCTTTGTCGTGGCGGCCTCAAAATGTTTCCGGACTTCTGCGATCGTCCCGCGGATAAATTCTTCGTAGTGCTTTGTCAGCTCTCGTCCGATGGCGATTCTCCGATCGCCTCAAAAATATGTCTCAAACTCCGAAAGAGTCTTTATGATCCTATGCACAGACTCGTATATGACGAGCGTGTAGGGGAGTGTGGCGATATATTCGAGTGTAGTCTTGCGTCCCTTTTTCACGGGGAGAAATCCGAGATAGCAAAACTGATGCGTGTCAAATCCCGCACCGACCAGCCCCGAAAGCAGTGCCGACGCTCCGGGTATCGGCGAGACCGGGATGCCCGCCTCGATGGCGCTGCGTATGAGCGAAAATCCGGGATCGCTCACACCTGGCGTGCCCGCATCCGAGACGAGGGCGATATGCTTTCCTGCGGACAGTTCGGTGATCAGGGTGTCGATTTTTCGCGTACTCGTGTGGCTGTGATAGCTCGTCGTCGGAGTGGTGATATCGTAGGCGCGCAGGAGCTTTGCGGTGGTGCGCGTATCCTCGCAGGCGATGAGATCCGCTTCGCGCAGCGTACGAATCGCGCGATAGGTGATATCCTCTAGATTTCCGATAGGGGTCGAGACGACGGAGAGCATGGGCGGCACAGTCTATTGATACATTCAGAGAAAAGCGACTACCGCCGCTCACGAAAGGCATTTACGAGGGTGACGTCGTCCGCGTACTCTATATATCCGGCATTCGGCAGTCCGCGCGAGAGGCGGGTGATTTTCACCTCGTGCGCTCTCGGCAGTCGCTCCGTGATATACAGCGCCGTTGCTTCGCCCTCCAGATTGGCATTTGTCGCCAGGATGATCTCGTCTATCGGCTCGTTTTCTATTCTCGTAAATAGACTTTTGATATGCAGATCGTCCGCCAGTATGCCGTTTACGGGGGAGATGACACCCCCCAGGACGTGGTAGCCGCCCGAGTGCAGTGAGAGCCGCTCGATGGCGAGAAGATCGATATACTCCTCTACGACGCAGAGCACGCTCGTCTGTCGTCGCGGATCGCGACAGATCGCACAAAGCTCGTCCGTACGGTCCGTCACGGCGTGGCAGCGCGCGCACTCGTGCAGATCCGAGTGCAGGTGCGAGAGGCATTCGGCGAAATTTTTTACATACGCGCCATTCGCCCGCAGGAGAAAGAGTGCCAGTTTCGTCGCGGTTTTCTCGCCGATGCCCGGCAAAAAGGCGATGAGATCGATGAGGCGTTTGAGAGTTTGGGGCATGGTTTTTTGTCGAGTGTAGGATTTTTTAGAGAAAAATCAATCATCCTTGCGGTGTTTCGAAAACAGTCTCTTTGCTGCGGATTATCCTCTCGATCCAAAGCGATTGCGCTTGCGATACAAATCCACTCAGCATATATTATGAGTACAGGATATACGCAAACAAGCCTCATAGCTCGATGACTGCACCATGGTGTGCTGTACTCTCGCTCGAGAGCCATCCTCTCTCGAAAACACTACTGTGGCAACACTCGCAGCTCTATCTCCTCATATCCTCGGTTTCTCGCGGCATCCACCGCCTCGATGCCCAGTCGATACGTCCCGATGTCGAAATCACGAGCTTCGTTTATCGGCAGTGAAAAATCACGCCCCGCTCCGAGGATGCGAAAGAGTTCGCCGTCCAGATAGAGATTGACCGCGATGACGGGAGAGGGGTCTGTCACCTGAAATCGCAGATTGAAAAACTGGTCGTCGTATACGCTGATACCGCGATCACCTGAAGCTGGATTTTTCGTCGTGATGACCGGGGCGGTCGTATCCCGATCAAATCGCACCTCTACGCTCGTCTCGCCCGCGTAGTAGTAGCGGTCGATGGCGCGTACGCGGATCTCGTGCTCACCCCGAAACTCCGCACCAAACTGCATGTCCTCGTCTACATAGACGCCCTCGCGCTGTTCGGGGATCGGGATGGTATGTACCAGGGAGTTGTTTCGATACAGCTCGAGTCTGATGATCGGATTGTCTGCGCGGTAGGCGATCTGCACGAAATTTGCGCCGATGGGTCGGGTCGAGCCATCCTCGAAATTTGTACTGACCTCGATCTGCGACAGTCGTGAGATGGGGCGCGGACAGCTACGATCGGGATCATAGCGAAATATGAGCGGACTCGAGGGAGCAGTGCCCGGATTCAAAGCAGTGTTTTCCCGGATGTATGCGTGCGCATCCGAGAGCCATGAGTCCTCGTGGTGCTCGATGACGGGATCCATATCCATGAGGTATCATCGATGGATGGCGTCGCTCGGCGTCGCACTCGTCACGCGTCCGTCGCAGAGGATGTCGACACTCACCTCTTCGCCGACATTTTCAAACTCCTCCGGCTCCACCGCAAACATGCTCGAGACCCGCTGATTGACGGGTGTCGCACTCGTCGCGAGCTTTCCGGTGATGGCTGATATCGTCGCCGTTCGCAGCTCCTCCGGTCGCTCGAATTCGCGCTGATCCAGGCTCTCATGAGCAAATTCCATGTATGTCTTCCAGATGGGAGCGGCGCACGAGAGTCCCGTCGCCTGGATATTTGCAGGCTCGCCGTCCACATTTCCCGTCCAGACGACGGTCGTATAGTACCGCGAATACCCTACCGTCCAGAGATCTCGCGGGAGGATGGTTTCGCGTCCGTCCTGCTGTGTTTGCATGTTTGACGTACCGGTCTTTGCCGCGACGATATGATCCGGGATGCTGAGCGACTGTTTCCAAAAGTCGCCCGGACGATACGCGGGATCCGCCAAAATCTCGGTGAGGATATACGCCGCCGGCGCTGAAAACACCTGTGATCCCCGATCGGGAATAAATCGCTCGAGCGTATTGCCGCGCTGATCCTCGATCCTGAGGATGGGGGTGGTCTCGCGTTTGAGTCCTAGATTTGCAAAGACCGAGTAGGCGCGCGCGAGCTCCAGCGGCTCCAGCTCGCCCGTCCCGATGGCGAGCGGATTGCCATATGTCGTGCCTTCGTCCAGAGAGGAAATCCCGAGCGTTTTGGAAAATGTGACGATATCGGACTCGTCGCCTGCGACCGAAAACATCTTTGCTGCCGGAATGTTTCGGGAGGCGCCGAGCGCCTGTGCGACCGATATTTTCCCGAGAAATTTTCCATCGAAATTTTCCGGCTCCCAGTCGCCGAATTTCGTGGGAATATCATAGACGGGCGTCTTGTCACCGACAGCTTCTTTTGCGAAAGCGAGGGCGTATACGATCGGTTTGAAGCTGGATCCGGGCTGCCGCGTCGACGTGATGATATTGACATTCGCACCCTCCCGCTCAGCGAAATAGTTGGCGCCGCCGACCATCGCCACGATCTGCCCCGTCTCATTATCGATCGATACGAGTCCCGCATCGCGCGCGTCGTAGCGTTCGCTGTTTATCTCGGCGCGCTCATCGATGATACGCTCCGCCTCGCTCTGCAGATCCGGATCGAGTGTCGTGTGAATATGCAGTCCGCCCTGTTTTAAAAACTCGGGACCGTACTGATCCTCCAGATACTCCTGTACGTAAAAAACGAAGTGCGGATGGATGATATTTTCCCGATACGGCTCAAATGAAAAGCGCACCGAGTCAATGAGAGCGTTTATGTACTCTGCACTCGTGATACGATCGTCCTCCAGCATGCGTCCGAGCACAAAGTCTTTTCTGCCGGTATCGTACTCGATGCTGTGTCCGCGGATCTCCTCCGGCAGATCGATACCCCGGAGATTGCTCTCGTCTATGCGGATCGCATTGAGAAACGATAAAAGCTCCGAGTAGTCGAGCAGAGCGCATCCCTCGCGAATGCCAAATTCTCGATCGAGCGCCGTCTCCTCGATGCCGCAGAGCCGGACGGAGTCGCCGTCCACTCGGGAAAATCGCAAATTTGTGAGAAATGTGAACAGTGCCTCGGTGTAGGGAGCATAGATATCGGGATTTTCTTTTGACAGCAGAAAGTCCCGGGATGCACTTTGCTCGGTCGATCGTACGAGGTACGCACCGCCCATGAGTCGCTCGCGCTGCGTGTAGGGCGAGTAGGATGTCGGTCATTTCGGGATGGAGGCGAGGATGGCGCTCTGGAGGACATCCAGCTCTCCCGCAGTCGCCGCGAAAAACGTACGTGCCGCCTGCTCGACTCCGTAGGCATTGCTGCCAAAGCTGATCTTATTGAGATACATTTCCAGCACCTGCTCTTTCGAATAGGTGGAGGTCATGAGAAACGACAGGTACATTTCCTTGAGCTTTCGTTCGACGGAGCGCTCATTTGTCAGAAATACATTTCGAATAAGCTGCTGGCTGATCGTGGACGTCCCGGAAATTCGCTCGGTCTTTCCGGTCAGATAGTCGAGTCCCGATCGCGCGAGCCCCCGAAAATCCACGCCCCGGTTTTCAAAAAACGTCTTGTCCTCGGCGCTCACGATGGCGTCGATCATATGGGTGCTGATGTCGTCGTAGCGGACGTAGCGGCGTTTTTCCTCGGTGTAGAGATTATACAGCTCATTTCCCTCGCGGTCGTAGATGATGGAGCTTTCGGGAAAATTTTGCGCCTCGAGCGTGCGGATGGACGGCAGATCCGCCAGATATGCAAAGTAGACGTACGCCCCCGAGCCCGCCGTGACGGCGATAAATACAAATACCATCACCAAAAGCACCCTCGCAAAAATTCGCCGGTGCTTTGCGATGGGCTCTATGCTGCGCTTTCTGCGCGTCACGGGAATGCGGCGAGTCGTGAAATCCGGGGAGTGTTTCGGCATATTTCGTGATGGATACTAGTACTCCAAAAAGAGATCATAGTCCTCTCCGATGACGATTTCTATGGGTGCGGTAGCTGCGTCCGTCTGGGCAAAATACGCCCCGCTTCCGGATTTTGCCGGTCGCAGGATGATCGTCTCGAGCGCCTCGAGCGTTCAGTTTGCGGTGTTTTCATTCGGGACGTAGTGGACGAATGTCTCCTCGACTCCGTCCCGATTGGAAAAAAGAGCATCCCGCTCCGACATGCTAAATCCGTATCGCCGGAGCATGAGCGCGTAGCGCGCGGCGATCCCGGAGTTTCTGGTCGTATTGATAAATACGAGGGGCGTTTTTTCTAAAAACATGTCCGGGTAGTGCACGATGAGATTGGCGTATCGGCGGATGCGAGAGTACTCGGCGATGTCCTGCGCGGTCGCACCGTCCGGCAGCAGGATGCTCATCCCGCCAAACCAGTCGCGATTTGGTGCGTAGAGAAATCCGCCCGTCTGACAGTACGCGTACCCCTGAAAACACGTATCATTGAGATTGAACGACAGGATATGCTCCGAGTCTATCGTGCGCGCGAAATTGGCAAAAAAGAGCAGATCGGCAACCGGGATATCCGTCTCTATATGCTCCTCTACCGCATAGTAGAGAGACTTTATGGTAGAGGGGCTCGTCAGATTTTCCATCTCAAACGCTCGATCCCGCAGCGCGCGCAGGACGGTCTGCTGTCGCAGCGAGCGATCGAAATCACTGGTGGAGTGTCGAGAGCGCACGTATTTCAGGGCGGTCTCGCCGTCCAGGATCTGCACGCCGTCATCCAGACGAAAGGTCGTATATCCCCAGTTTCCATCGGGGTACGCCGTATCTACGAAGTCCTCGGGGATATCCACCGTCACTCCGCCCAGGATATCCACCACTTTTATAAATCCTGCAAAGTCGGCGGCGACGTAGCGATGCACCGGCTCTCCCGTGATTTCGGTGATTTTTTCGCCGAGGGTGTACATCGCCTGATCGGTCGTCTGCCCGGCATCGATCGCACGCATGTACACTTCGTTTATGCGACCGCGTCCGCCCGTGGGATACTCTACGTACAGATCGCGCGGGATAGACAGGAGTGACACCGTCTTTGTCTGAAAACTCAGCGAGGCAAGCATGATCGTATCCGTGAGATCGGGAGCGTCATGCCATCCGCCGCCGCGTCCGGTCACCAGGATATTGATGATATCCGGAGTCTCTATCTCGGTATCGGCGGACGTGACCAGCGTCAGAGGCATGAGCGCGCGCATCGCCTGCAGCGACAGATCAAATCCCGAAATGCGCGTGATCGTGGACAGCGCAAAGAAAAAGAGAAACGACAATGCTATCACCCCCATGAAAAATCCCGTGCGCAGACCCTGACGGCGTGCGAGGCTGTAGCGGATGTCAATGCCCGAAAACGGTCGGGGCTTCGGGGAGAGGGGCTTTTTTTGAAATCCCATTTGGTGATCGCGGACAAAATCGGCAAAGCGAATTGATTGTAGAGATTTTCGGATAAAACACAAGCTCCCGAATCATCCCGCTACTGGGATTCTTTCTCTCTCCTTTTTCTCTCGTCCTCGGCTGCCATCTCCCATATATTTAGTCTTTGCTTGTACATTGCATCGTTTCTGCGACCACGCTCCTCTATGTAGAGATCTATGATCGTACCAGCCTCGGCGCGTATCAGTATACGCACCGACAGATACCACGCGATAGACAGGATGAGAAACAATGCAAATGCAATCCAAAACGTCCAGTGAAATGGGACGACGATGTAGCAGACAGTATCGATATCCATAGTGAAATGAGAATAGAAAATAGGGAAGAATGAAGAATAAAGATGAAAATTTACAAATCCAAGCGAGTACTCTACTTTTTTCTTTTTGATTTCAAAAAGATTTCTGCGTAGTCTCCGACGAGAGTCTGAAAGTATTTTTTCATAATCATATGCTCCTGTAGCAGGATAAAATACTCACGACGGTAGTCCATCTCGACATGCGGATCGGGATCAAAATCCCGCTCGGGATCGTGATCAGAATGGCTATCGTGCTGGGACTCTGACTCATGATCGTGATCAGAATGGCTACCGTGATGGGACTCTGACTCATGATCGTGATCGCGATCGCGATCGTGCTGGGACCCGGCTCATGCGTGCGGCATAGAGAAAAAGTGAGAAAGTAGGCGACCATGACAGCACACACAAAAGTGGGCAACCGTCCTCGGTCGCCAAACCACTATCCCAGAGATATACCGTATGGTACACACAGGATGGACGGTCACCCATCCCTACCTGCGTGTATCTGTCCATACGAAAATTGCCGAAAAAACCTCTGGTTATCAATAGTGATTTGGCACACCCAGTATATCCCATTTCAGACAATGCCAAAGACTGCAAAGGGAAATACGGCGGGAAATGCAGATTTATGATGTGTCCATGAGAGAATAGTGAAGAAGTAGGCGACCGACAGTGTCCGTACGTCAAAACGGACGACCGTCCTAGGTCGCCAGACTTTTCTCCGAAAAAGGATCGCTTTTCGCAATTCCTTAGTACAGGAAGCGAACGGTCGCCCGTCTTTTTTCTGTACTAAAGAAAAATGAGTCTGAAGACACGAAAGTAGCAATCCTTGCCTTTTCGTGAGAAAAATCTGGCACGACCAGTATACCCGGTTTTTTCCAGTGTCAAAAATACTGGGGGGAATACTGGTGAGAATGTTGGATTTACGACGTATCCATGAGAGAATAGTGAAAAAGTGATGGTGACGGCAATGTACGCAAAAGCGGACGACCGCCTTTTGGTCGCCAAACCCCTACATTCCCGCGTGAGTATATCAGCAAGACGTAGCAGACGGTCGCCCGTCAATGCCGACGTACTCACAAAGTACGAGAATAGCTAGTAGGGATTTGGCACACCCAGTATATCCCATTTCAGACAATGTCAAAGACTGCCAAGGGAAATACTGGTGAAAATTCGGATTATGATGTATTCATAGAGCAGACAGTGAAGAAGTAGGCGAGACGATACGCCGAAACGGACGACCGTCCTAGGTCGCCAGACTTGCCTTCAATATTGAACGCTTTTGTGTTTCCACGCGCGTATCAATGGAAGACGTGGACGGTCGCCCGCCTTTGTCTTCTATTGATACGGATCTTACACGGACAAAAAAACGTTCGTTTATTGATAAGCAAATCTGGCACACCCAGTATACCCGGTTTTTCCCAGTGTCAAAATACTGGGGAGAATACTGGCGAGAATGTTGGATTTACGACGTATTCATAGAGCAGACAGTGAAGAAGTAGGTGACCGACAGTGCACGCAAAAGCGGGCAACCGTCCTAGGTCGCCAGACTTACACTCAATGTGGTTGTGCGTACAACCCCCAAAGAACGGGACGGTCACCCGTCAAATTCTTCAAGGGTTTGGAAACATAAAATCCACACCTCCACATTGTATAATCATGTAAATCTGGCACACCCAGTATACCCGGTTTTTCCCAGTGTCAAAATACTGGGGAGAATACTGGCGAGAATGTTGGATTTACGACGTATCCATGAGAGAATAGTGAAGAAGTAGGTGACCGACAGTGCACGCAAAAGCGGGCAACCGTCCTAGGTCGCCAAACTTTTCCTCAATGCGGATTACTTGCGCAATTCTCAAAGAGCGCGGACGGTTACCCGTCTTTTGGCTCTTTGGGAATTTTGAATGAAAAAATAATCCGTGATTGGAAAAATTTGGCACATCCAGTATACCCCTTTTTCCCATTTCGCAAATTTCTGCTGGATTATTCTTGTATTTTTATCGATTTGTCGGTAGGATGAGGATGATATTTTCTATCGTATAGTCTCGGGATGCAGGATACGATACCTTTTCAGTTTCACATACAGGTATATCATGAGGATGATGGCTCGCTGTACGCCGAGGTGCTGGAGCTGCCGGGGTGTTTCACTGCGGGGGACACTATAGACGAGATCCGGGAAAATATGCAGGACGCTATCGAGTGTCATCTGTCGGGACTGACAGAGATGATGGCAGAGCGCTAATCATGAGGATCTTTTTGTAGTGTGTGAGGGGGTATCTCACCAAAACCCCCTTTGACTTTTTGCGATGACGGATACAATGAGGGGACTTCTTTTTACCGCATATGTTTGAGATATTTCGCGTCGGCGAGGGTCGTGATGCTACAGCCGAGGACATGCCCATCTCTCTCTCTGAGGAGGAGGTGGATCAGGCGACTGTGGGACAGATCGCCATCGATATATTTGAGACGGAGCGCTCCATCGTCATCGTCGCGCCCATCGCGGGTGTGGACACCGACGATATCAATGTCAATCTCTCGCACAATATCCTGACTCTCTCCGGAAATCGCGAGAGACCCGCGGTCTACTCCGACGCCGCGAAAATACTCGTAGAGGAGTGTTTTTTCGGTCCGTTTTCGCGGTCGGTCATCTTACCGGAAAATCTGGCGCTCAATAAAATCCGCGCCACGATCACAAATAATCTGCTGACCCTCGAAATTCCAAAGCTCCAGTTTCCCACGAAAACCATCAAAATCGACAAACTCGAAGGCTAATTTTCCCGTGCCATGTTTGGAAAAAAACGCTCTGAAAAATCTCCCGACACCGAAAAAAAACTCTCGCTCAAGCGTGCGGATTTCTTGATCACGGGAGTGCTGCTGGGCGGAGTGCTCGCCTCTATCTACGGGATAAATCGCGCCCGACACAAAAAGGACGAAAAAGGGACTCTCGCCACTGAAAATCCACACGCCGAAAAACCGGAATCCGACTCCCCCGAAAACTCCCGACCATCCAAAAAACCGGGTTTTTTTCCCCGGCTCTATCACGCTATCCGCTATGGACACGACCCCGCGAAACGCTAATTTTCTACTGCCTGTGATGATCGCGCTCGCATTTTGCGTGCCGTTTTCGCTCACGCTCGCGCAGAACGGAGACGATGCGGATGTGCTCGATGAGGCGACATTTCCCCGCGAATCCGAGTACAGTGCGCAGATCGACGAGTGTCTGTCTACACCCGAGACCCGGCGCGGCAATATCATAGACTTTCTGTGTGTGAGCGGAAAATCGGGCGGGAGCGATTTTGATGTGGCGTATCAGGTGATTTTGGATCTCATATTTCAGCAGATAGACGCCGATGCAGAGGACTATGTGGCAGGTCTCGAAAACTCGGGAGCGACGCCCATATCCGATGTCAGCGAGTCGATCGCGTCGAGCTTTGACGGTGGGGGAGTGTTTTCGGATCGATATAGAGCATGATGCCAAAATGTCCTCTCCGAAGCCATAAAGCATTTTGGCGAGGTGACGACCGAGGGGGATATCGCACAGTATCTGACGCAAAATTCTTCGCTGAGTCGCTGCGAAACCCTAGTCCGAAAAAAGCTCGCCGCCTACCGCGAAGCGGCGTGGATCGTGGCGGGACGCTCTGCAGTCTCCGCGTACGAGTCGGGAAAATCCCAGCTCATGCGCGATACGCACAATGCCTTTGAGCGTCTGGCTGGCAAGATGATGATATTTGTCGGGCAGCTCTCCGTCGTCCGGGATAAAATGCCGTCGAAGACCAAGCAGGTCATCACGGGACCGTTTTAGCCCGATGTACGTGCCAGAAAATTCATCCCCACCACACCGCGCGAAAAAATCGCTCGGGCAAAATTTTCTCACGGATCGCCGAGCGCTCGATGATATTGCCGGTGCGATCCCGGTCTCGGACCGGTATATCGTGGAGATCGGACCGGGATACGGAGCGCTGACAGAGGTGCTTTTGTCCCATCATCCTGCGCGCCTCGATCTGGTAGAGCTGGATCGGGATTTGATAGCGCATCTGGAAAAACGAAAGCAAGAGGAGTGGACTGCATCCGCTGAGAAAATCCGCATCCACCATGCGGATATCCTGCACTATGATCCGCCGAGCGAGCCGTACGACATCATCGCAAATATCCCGTACTATATCACATCACCGATTCTCTTTCGATTTTTGTACGAGGTGAAACATCCGCCCGAGCGGATGGTAGCGCTCATCCAGCGCGAAGTCGCAGAAAAAATCCTGGAGGTCGACGGTCGACATTCGTCGCTCTCGCTCGCCATCGCCGCACGGTGCTCGCATAGGCAGCTCATCCGACATGTGAGCGCTCGCGCGTTTTCTCCCGCACCAAAGGTGGAATCGAGTGTGATCGCGCTGACCGTGTCGACCGATGCGCCCGATCATGCACTCCTCCAGCTTTTGCGCCGAGGATTTTCTCATCCGCGAAAAAAGCTCTCGAGCAATCTCGCGACTGATCCCGATGGGAAAATTCGTATCGAAACCTTGCTTTGCGATATGGGATTTCCTGCCGATGCGCGGGCCGAGACGCTGGGGCTGGATGCGTGGCGGGAGATATTGAGACATATGGACATTCGTCCGATTACCGATCTGCTCATCGGTGGACAGGCTGCATCTCGATGATAGTATAGAGAGACAAAATGTACTGTTTGTCCAAGAAAAAAGCGCTCTCACTCTATCGACCGGAGCGCGGATGATCCGACTGTTTAGCGAATTCTCGTGTATTCAAATCCTCTCCCACGAGCATTCGCATATCCTCTTTCAGTCTCGCACGATACGTCACGAGCACATCCTTGATCGGATGCCGAAATGAAATCACCGCCGCATGCAGCATGTGCCGCACGATGCCCAGGTGCCGCCGTGCGTACGAATTTTCCTGCTCGTCACCATAGCGCGAATCACCGAGGATGGGACACCCGAGATGCGCCAGATGCGCGCGGATCTGGTGTGTGCGACCGGTTTCGGGTGTACACTCCACGAGCGTATACCGGTCTCGGACGTCCCTCCGTATGATGCGATAGCGCGTGCGCGCCGACTGCCCGCGAGGATCGATCATCATCTTTGGACCGGTAGGCGTGTCGTGTCGCAGGAGTGGAGCATCGATGATTCATGAGTCCTGCGATGGCTCTCCGACGGTCACGGCGAGGTAGGTTTTTTGTACCGTGCTCTCGCGAAATGCTTTGCTCATCCGATCCAAAACCGGTTTCGTCTTTGCGATGATGATGAGTCCGGACGTGTCGCGATCGAGACGATGGACGAGCGCCGGACGAAATGTCAGCGAATTGAGACGATCCGAGAGATAGTCGTGCACGAGCTCGATGAGCGACGGCTCGTCGGATTTGTGGTCGCCCGGGTGCACGGCGATACCGGGATTTTTATTGATGATCAAAAGCCCTCTGTCCTCATAGACGATCGTATCCGTCTCTAGCTGTCGCTGCTGATATAGCCTCTTTGGTGTGCGCTCCGACAGTCGCGAAAAATCCTCCTCCGACAGCGCGATGGAGACCGTATCACCCGGGACGAGCCGGTATTTTTTCTCGACTGTTTCATCGTTTACCCGGACTCGTTTTTTTCTCAGTAGTGTATGGATGAGTGCGAGTGCGGCGTTTGGCAGGAGCTTTTTTAGAAATTTCTCCAGTGTCTGTCCCGCATCGTTTTGCGTGATGTGTATGATCGGCATCTACTGAAATACCGTAAAATCTATCGACGTGCTCGTCGTAAACTGGGGGATCTGCCGCTCGATACGGCGACGATACCCTCAGTAAAATCCGTCGGCGCGAATGGTGGCGTATTGCTCGGCGATCGGCTCATTGAATCCGGTGATCTGATACTCGAGGTAGGGAATCGATCGATCTCCCCGTCCGTCCGGGTCGATGAGCAGATCGCGATTGACCGTCAGTCTCAGCAGGCATGCAGAGGTGTCGCAGTTTCCCAGTCCTCCGATGCTCCCCGTGTCATTATAAAAATCCACAAGTGTCGCCCCCGATCCGTATCCGTAGCGTCCGGTACGTCAGTCGATCGCGAGTGTGCCGGCATTGACGTCGGCGATGGTGATACTGCTTCCGCTTGCGACGAGGGTTTTTCCATCACCGGAGAGCGTCCACGTCATGAGGGCGTCGGTACCGGTTCATGAGAGCAGTATACCGGTACCGCTGCCGTCTACGTCCGGTACACGAAAATCAAACTCCACGCCCATCCAGTCGATGGTGGCGCTGTCTATGCGCAGCTCCAGCGGATCGTGTTTTCCGATTTTATTCCAGTCGGAGCTGTATTCGCTATTGCCGCGTCCGGGAGAGGGGATCGTCGTAGCGGCGGCGTCGATCTCGTACTCTACTCCACTCGCCAGTGTCGAGCCGGAGCTGGCTGTATTTTCATAGTCGGGGTCGTCTCGGCTCATTTCCGCGAGCGCGAGCTCTATCCCGGTTCGTGCCTCGTAGTAGGCGAGATTGGCATTTTCGATACCGCGCACGAGCCGGACACTGGGCAGGATCGCATCGACGAGATAGAGGACGGCGACGATGGAGAGGAGCGTGAGCACCATGGTGACGAGCAGCGCGCCCCCGCGTCGTGAATACCGTGGCATAGGCTATGGAGTGAGATTGATCGTAGTGGTGATCGTGATATTCGGATTTGTCGTTTGGATCTGCTGTCGATTTGCCCAGGAGTGTCCTATTGTCATGGATATGCGCACTTGTTCGCTTGACTTTATATCCTGCGTATTTTCCCGCCATGCGTATTCGTAGTTTTTATTCGGCGTGATATAAAACGCGATATCGCTCACATTGATCGTATCGGGAAAGAGATCTACCCATTCAGTGTCCATTCCCATCGCGACATTGGCTGGATTTGCACATGCAAAGTCGGGATGACACTGCCACGTATCGATGAGTCCATCGTACAGTCCGACCGCCTGTCATGCCGCAGAGTGCGTCTTTCCGAGGTCGTGTCCGGTCATTCGCAGGATCTGGATATTGCCGATGCATCCGGCGCCCGAGCCTGTCGCGGTGTCGCAGGGAAAGCTCGGATTTCCCGCGACGGCGGGATCCTGGCGGTATATATGCCGAAAATAGACGCGCTCGTAGCGCGGCTCGGTTTTTATGAGGTAGAGCTCTTTGAGCGCGGTCGATCCCGAAAATACCTCCGGACCCTGTGCGAGCGTCTCGTCATCATCATCGAATCGTATGCTCCCGCTGCAGTCCTCGTCGCCCGGCTCGATATTCGGCAGACCTGCCAGCAGGCAGTCCGCGGTATCGTCGTCCGCATTTGAATTGTAGTCGATGAATTGGTACGCATACTGTCCGTACCGCTGCGGCTCTCCCGCATTCAGACATCCGTCCGTCCCCATGAGCGTCCCGCCCGTACCGCTCGCACAGTAGTAGTACCAGTCTCCATAGTTGGACGTCCCGGGGATACCGCCCGACCCGTAGTTTCCGTATCCGGTCTGGTCGCGGTAGTGCCCGGCGTCGAGCGTATAGCCGACCGCCCGCCGATTCCAGTACTCTTCGTAGTCGATGCCGCCGCCCTCTTTGATGAGCACAAAGAGGGTCTCGATGGTCTCGTACACATCCTGATTGATTTCCGCTCGGGAGGCGACTGTGTGTCGTGAGACCCCGATATTTCCAAATGTATCGAACGCAAGCACGAGCGTGAGCGCAAACAGCGTGACAGAGACGATCATCTCCACGAATGTAAATCCGCCATACGGACTATTTCTTTTCATGCTTTCGGGTATTGGAGTCGGACGGCGCGAGCGGTGTAAAGCTCGATTCTTTGTAAAATACATAGCGGACAAATGCTCCGAGGCTTCGTCCGGCATTGATACCGGTCGGCTTTCGCCAAAATCCTCTCGGACCGGTATTCAGCGCGAAATTTATCATGTCCAAAAGCCGGTTTTCCGGGACGGGTTTTTGCTCTCCAAAGAGGAGCGAGCGCACAAAGACGCGCACCGTCTGAAATATCGTCAAAACGAATTGCAAACAAAGCGTCATGAATATAATGACGGTATTCGTCCGAGGGGGGCGGTTTGGAGTTTCTTGCGACATTTTTGTCTATGAATTATAGGACACATTCCAGGAGTCGTCGGCTCAATCAGCGCATTTTCAATGCTGTCAATCGCATCACGTTTCACTTTTTGCATCTGTCGTGAAGCGAGCGTCTCATATTTTTCGGAGCGGCGATCGTGTTTTCGGGGCTTTTTTTCGAGTGGTTTCGGACGCTCGATCCCGCCATTTCGTACAATGCGTTTTCTCTCGCCGCCGGCTACATCGGCTATACTGTGACGCTGCTTCTTAGTATACTCCTCTTTCTGCTGCTTTCAAACAAAAACAAGGAGCGCCTGAAATCCAAAATGCGCTGGGGTTTTTCCGATAATGCGGTTTTTTCGGGGGTCGGTGCGTGCGTACTGTTGCTTGCATTTTCCATATTTCACAGTATTCGCGGGTACTCCACGTACCTCACGCAGGTCGAGATCGGCAATGCTGTGGCGATCGTGCTGACAGGCGGCATCGTCATCCTGGCGGGCACCGCGCTGAAATACCGGGCGGAAAAACGCGAACTCATGAAGCGGACGTACGTCGAGCACGTGCAGGGAGATACGGGCGCGCTGGAGGAGTACCGAGCTCTCCTGGATGCGAAATCCGGTGACGAGCGCCGGGGAAAGAAAGAATCAAATATGTCGCTGCCGGTGTAGAGCGGTATTTGAAAATGCGTGCAGTCCGGCTTTTTGTGAGTATTAGCATGCTCGGAAAATAGTCGATGCGCTCATGGGTGATGAGTGTTTCAAACTCCTGCACGACACGAAAAAATAAACACGCCTCACGTTTACACTGCAAAAATCCCCGCCGGAAAGGCGGGGAAATCGTCGTATACGATGAGGCTACTCTCCTCCTGTTTCTCCTGCTGCGTCGTCTGTCGTCTCATCATCGGTGCCATTTTCAGACAGCATCCCGCATATGCGCTCCAGGCGCGTATAGTCCGGATGCTCGGTATCCAGTGTATCGCGACTCGATTGAAATTGTTCGCAGAGATTGAATTCCGGTTTTTCGATGCGCACACCCGCGACGATCACATCCATGTCCGTCTCGTTCGGTGTGATGTCTTCGTCCGCCATACGTCGGCGTACCTCTGTCAGTCCATCCATGAGCGAGTCGATACTCTCGGTCGCATTTTCCACGAGATAAAACACAAAGAGCGATCGATCCACGAGCCGACGCCCTCCGGTCTCGGCGTCGTCTTCGGCTTGGGTCGTGATATTGTCCGGAGTCAGATCGGTACCGACGGGTCTGGGATCCTCGGGCACGATCGTCTCTTCGCTATCGCGCATCACTTCATTCGCGGGCATGTCGCCGTCGTCTGTCGGACGAGCTGACTCGTCTGCGGTACAGGATGCCACGAATGCTGTGACAAATAACAGGAGCACTAAACGGATCATAGGAAAGAGTGATAAAAAGTAAGCAGTATACGAGTACGTATTCGAATTGCAATGCTTTATTGGCGGGTGTTTTTGCGGTGACTACCGGCACGATTTTCTGACTGGAAAGGTCATATCGCTGCTGACTGACGGTACGGACATGGACTCACTCTCGTCGTATTGATAGGTTGCGTATTTCGGAGCCGCAGTCGGCTCGTACCAGTCGATGCCGTCCTCGGAGTACCAGACGTCGTTGTAATATGCCGAACCATCATATTTGTGCCCCCCCATCACCCACATTTTATCGTCGTATGCGAGTACGACATGATCATTTCTTGCTGACCATGCCGCACTTGCCGTCGCCTCTGTCCAGTTGACGCCGTCGGTGGAGTACCAGACATCATTTTCATCAGTATCACTACTTCTGTGAGATCCCCCCATCACCCACATTTTGTTGTCGTAGACGCCGCCGCTGTGCTCATATCTTGTCGACCACCCAGCACTCGCGGTTGCCTGTGTCCAGTTGATGCCGTTGGTAGAGTACCAGACGTCGTTCTTTCAAGATCCTCCCATCACCCACATTTTATCGTCGTATGCGAGTACGACATGATCATTTCTTGCTGACCATGCCGCACTTGCCGTCGCCTCTGTCCAGTTTATACCGTCGGTAGAGTACCAGACATCATTGAGATTCTTACCACTACCAGACCCCCCCATCACCCACATCTTGCTATCATGTACTATGCTTACATGACTATGTCTTCATTCCCACCCTGCACTCCCCGTCGCCTGCGTCCAGCTCACACCATCCTCAGAGTACCAGACATCATTGAGATCCTCACCATCTCTACGTCCCCCCATCACCCACATTTTTCCATCGTAGGTAACACTTTGGTGTTCTGGTCGCTCGCTCCACTTCGCTCCCGCCTCCGTCCATGTCTCGCCGTCGAGGGAGTAGTGAACGTCATTGGTTGCGGCATTCGCTTCTCCCCCTCCGATCACCCACATTTTGCCATCATGACTCACGATCGGAATGGCGGCGGTCTGGATATCCAGCCAGTCCACATTTGTCGCTGCCTGTGTCCAGCTCACCCCGTCCTCCGAATACCAGATGTCTCTCTTGGCATGGCGGGGACCGGTATAGATACCGTTGATAAATTCAATGTATGTTCCTCATACGATCCATATCTTGCCGTCATGCACGACGGCACTATGACTCGTTCGTCTTCCCCACGGTGCGCTCGAGGTGACTTGTGTCCAGTTTGCCCCATCCGTCGAGTACCAGACGTCGTTTTTCGTACCGCCGCCGGCAGTAGCATCACCCTGCCATCCTCCCAGCAGCCACATCTTCCCATCAAATACGACAGTGACATGATTTGATCGTATTTGCCACGGTGCACTCCCCGTCGCCTGCGTCCAGTTTATCCCATCCGTAGAGTACCAGACATCCCTATAGTATGCGAGATGACTTCCGCTCACGATTCAATCATATCCTCCGATCACCCACATTTTGTCGTCGTAGACGAGGCTCTGGTGACCGAAGCGCCCATTCCACGGCGCACTCCCCGTCGCCTGTGTCCAGGTTACTCCGTCCTCCGAATACCAGACGTCGCTGTATACGTTACCGCCACCGTATCCCCCCATCACCCACATTTTGCCGTCAAATTCGAGACCCGTGTATGAAAATCGCTCGCTCCACATCTCCGTCACGCACGTCTCCGCCGGCATGAGGCTGCCGTTCGTATCGATGGGTGTATCGCGGAGGGTCGCGGCGTGGACCTCTTTTCCGGTTGGATCATCCATGAGGATAAAGAGTCCCTCGCCAAGCGCCACTGCCTCCTGCGTGATAAATGTACACGTGTCCGTATCTTCAT
Organism: Candidatus Altimarinota bacterium; assembly: GCA_028277205.1. GTDB lineage: Bacteria > Patescibacteriota > Gracilibacteria > BD1-5 > UBA2023 > JANQGT01. Next base: position 14,435 of record JANQGT010000019.1, on the reverse strand, counting down.
CGTACTCGTAGCGCTCGTCGCAGACGACGCCGTACGGATCGTACGATACGGTCTCCGGCAGGGGTACACATGTATCCAGAGACTCATCGCGCGCGAAATCTCCCGAGCAGCCCCAGACACAGGAGCTGTTTGCGTCGTAGAGAGGAAACTCTCCATTACACATCTGCGCGGTGAAAATACCGGTCGCAGGATCGACGCCGGACGGGAGTGTCCATACGGCATTTGCATGCGCGGAGATCGTCGTGAGAGTATTACAGTTTACCTGCTCGGTGGTAAATGTCGTACAGGTTCCGCAGCTTGCTGTACCGGTACCGGTTTTGAATACGTCTACCGACTCCAGATTTCCACCCGGATGATAGTTTGTCCATAGTCCGTCTATCGTGATGCCGCTATCAAAACACGCCGCATCGTCGCTGGACTCCGCTACTGTCGCCGCGTCTCCGGAGAGCCGAAATGCCGGTGCGGAGGTATCGATATTGATAAATCGGCTCTCGGTCGAGAGATCGAATGTCGTCGCATTTCGTGCGTCGGTGTCGTCTGTCGCCGTCACACGCAGGAAATTTTGTCCCTCGGTCAGACACTCATCCAGACGACTGACGCCAAATGTCGAGAGGAGGGAAGCGTAAGTATTGCCATTGACGGTTGATTCGGCATCGTAGAGGAGTGTCATGCTATTTGGGATGACTCCGCTCACTATGCTCGTACTAATTCTAGAGCTAACTATAGGCGGATCAACCTCGGCATCGTACCAGTCGATACCGTCCTCGGAGTACCAGACATCGTCGTATCGTGCCGAGTCACCATAAATATGTCCCCCCATCACCCACATCTTATTGTCGTATACGAGTATGACATGATCATTTCTTCCCGACCACCCCGCACTCGCGGTCGCCTGCGTCCAGCTGACTCCATCCGTAGAGTACCAGACGTCATTTTCATCAGTACCCATGCTTGTGTGAGATCCCCCCATCACCCATATCTTGTCGTCGTATGAGATACTCGTATGTGAATAGCGCCTTGTCCACCCCGCACTCCCTGTCGCCCGCGTCCAGCTGACTCCGTCCGTGGAGTACCAGATGTCATTTTTATAGGGAGTTCCATCATATCCTCCCATCACCCATATCTTGTCGTCGTATGAGATACTCGTATGTGAATGGCGCTTTGACCACCCCGCACTTCCCGTCACCCGCGTCCAGTTTGCCCCATCCTCTGAGTACCAGACGTCATTATAGTATCTTGCATTTGCATACCCTCCCATCACCCACATCTTCCCATTGTGTACTACACTTGCATGGCCCCAGCGCTTTGACCACCCCGCACTTCCCGTCACCTGTGTCCAATTGATTCCATCCTCTGAATACCAAACATCATTTCGAAAATTCGTATTTCAATCCCTTCCTCCCATCACCCACATTTTGTTATCATAAACAAAACTAGTGTGTTTGCGTCTAGGTGACCACCCCGCACTCCCCGTCGTCTGATACCAATTCACTCCGTCCTCCGAATACCAGACGTCGTTGAGGTGGCTGCCATCATGTCCTCCGAGTACCCACATTTTGCCGTCAAATTCGAGGCTCGTATAGCCGTATCGCTCACTCCACATTCCTCCTGTTCCCGTGATCGTCGTTGATTCGGTTTGCTGGGTTTCTATCGGTCCCGTATCGAGTGTGTAGGTGGCTTCACACATCCCGAGCTCGATATATGCGTCATAGATCCCCGACGGATCGGCGAGCGTGATATCCAGCTCCTCCAGGAGATCGGGCGCCGGATCGCTCTCGTCGTCGTGGCGAGCGCGAGACTTGTAGTATTCGCAGCCTGACAGTGACGGATTTGATCCGGTACCGTAGGTGTCGTAGTCTCATTCGCCGCGGTATTTTTCGGTATTGCACCACTGCGAATCATCGTCAGAAAAGACTCGCCCGGAGTCGCTGAGGTGGACGGACGGCGCTGCCGTATCGTCTGCCGCGGCTATCGGTGAGATTGCAGGAGCGATATTTTGAAATATCACGACGAGAGCGAGAAGTAGAGCAAAAATTCGGCGGAACATAGGACGAAAAATGAAAAGGTGTTGAGATTATGAGATTAGCGATTTTCGAAGAGAATGCTCGGGCTCGAGCTCCAGCGCGCGTCGCGCTCGATGAATGTCGGACTCGTCTGGAAATCCGGATCGGTGATGCATCGCAATCCCGAGCTCATAGAGCAGGTGTCGTCCGTGCCGGTGAGTCCGCCGGATCGCTTCGCGGTCGTGGGTCCGGATGGGTGGTAGGGCACGAGATCGGTGTCGGTCACCTCGCCGGTGAATGTCGACTCGGTGACGAGCACAAAGCGTCGTATATACGCGAGATCGAAAATCGGGGCGGTGTCTTCGCTGCAGTTTTCTACGATGTAGGGACATGACGGCGGCTCCTGTCGGGATCATCCGATATTATTCAGCGAGAGCACGCTTCCGAATATATGCAGCTGATTTCGCAGTTCGTCGTCTTGAGCGTTTGAGCGAGTATAGTAGTTTTGCGCGTCCATCGCGTCCGAGTAGGAGACGATCGGTCCCTGTGCGACGAGGAATGCATCGATATTTGTAATATCGGGATTGACGAATATCCATCCTGCTTTATTGCTCTCTGTCGGGTCAACGGTGGCGGTCGTGTCGATCGTGAGATTTTGGAGTCATCCCTCGGCGAGCGATACCAGTAGCAGCTGTCCGTCGCTGCCGAGTGTCGTCGCATCCGATCGCAGCTCGAGCGATCCGTCGCGGACGACTATGGTGCGCATCGTGTCCGTAGAGCATGCGGACATGCCGCAGTCTATCACCGCGTCTCCATCGATAAATGAAATCGTCTCACCCTGAATTTCGAGTGTGCAGTGATCATCGGCAACTCAGTCCAGAAAGGACTGATCAGCGGTAAACGGCGAGCTCGTCCCGTCGCACCATCGCTTTCCGGAGGAGCTGTCCGATGACAGGAGTCCCGCACTCGCGATCTCGACATTGTGCTTTATATCCGCCAGTATCTCGGAGCGGCTCATGTCTTCCTCGACGTATACGGCTCCCTTTTGACTACCATCGTCATCCGTGATTCTCGTCGTGGAGTCGGTGCTGATGACTCCCGTGACGGCGATATCCGAGACGACGCTGCTACCGCCGTGCAGTAGTGCCATATTTAGACTGTCGTCCGTGATCGTGTAGTCGTCGGAAAAGAAATGACGTGCCATGTCGAAATCATTGAGACTGTTGCCGAGTCCGTCGGCGAGATTTTTTCCATATGCCGGCAGCAGTACGGTGTCTCATGATACATCGTAGGCGAGAGCACTCGCGAATCCGGTGCGAATGCTGTCGATATCGTACGTTTCTCCCGGTATGGACAGCATCTGTACGCCGACGGTCTTTCCGGTGCTCGAGACATTTAGAATATCGACGCTGTGAAATGTGGGTGCCGAGCTGCCGAATATCGTATCATCAGGGCGAAATGTCGTCGTTCGCACTCCGGGATTGATATCGCTCGTCACTCCCTCCGCCTGAAATCGTACATCGAATACTCCGTCTTCGTGCTGATCGGTTTCGTGGGCGATCAGGTATTTGTCGTAGGCATTGTACTCGTCCAGCCCTATCGAGCTGTCGACGGCGTAGAGTCGCTTTTCGTGCTCGGAAAATATTCCCTCTGTCATCACCCCCATATCCGAGATGAGGTAGAGCGCTCTCGGCGCGTACTCAAATCGCAGACGACGCGAAGACAGATCCGCGAGTGCCGATGTGGCACCGGAGAGCGTCGGAGTTCCGTACGCGTCTTCGTCCAGAGACATGCTGCGCGTACCTCCTGCAAATGAGAGATCTCCGGTATCCGGCGAGACGATATCGTCCGTCCCGGCAAAGATGAAATCCTCCGAGAAAAATCCGAGACGTCCCGTACCGGTTTTCGGATACTGGATATCCGCATCCGCCGATCCCGATGCCGAGACGGCGAGACTGTCGAGCGAGAGGATACTGGATGTCGAGAGAAACGGATACATGCCGTAGGAGGGGACGCGGGACGCGAGCGTGATCTCGTAGCGTCCGTTTGGCAGTGGAGCACCGCTCGCGGTCTCGATACCCTCGGATATCGTGACGGTCGATCCGGTATTGACTGCATCGGTAAATGCTCATCCGCCACCCGCCGTATTGTCGGTTTCCAGATCCGTGATGGTCACGCGTTTGTCTCCGGAGGGCGTGTTTGTGAGCTGATTGAGCGCGAGATTATTGGTAAAATTCAGTGTGGACGAGACGGTTTTTATGATGGGATTTCCCGGGTTTTCCGCGGATCGGACCGGTACGACCCGGTTTTCATACTGATCCGAGAGCGTATAGGCAAGCGAGTAGGCATTCGTACCGTTTGCGAGCATTTTTCCCTCGGAGGAGAGCGCATGCGTCCCGACCGAGAGCTGACTGCGCGTCGTATCCGCTGCTCCTGCGACGACTCGAAATGTGATCTCGGGCGTGATACAGTTTCCCACGAGATCGCAGACTTCGTTTGCTCCCAGGGGATTGCGCCAGCGCGAGGAATAATACCGGTATTGATTTCGATCGGAGAGATCGCCGTCGACATCCGAAAAGTCATAGACGACACTGCCGCTCGCGGAAAAGCGCGAGGAAAGCGTAAACGCGAGCGCGTTTTCCGTCGGATTGTCCGCCTGCTCTATATAAAATCCGGACTCTGCCACTCCCGAATTGCAGTATCGATGCTCGCTGCAGCCCGTGCCGGTAGTCGTCCCGTCTCCCGTGATCCCGATATCCTCGACGCTGTATGCGATCGTGTGCGTATCGTTTGCCGCGAAAAATCGGGAAAAGTACGCGCCGCTGTCGTATATGGTCGTGTCGTAGGCGGTCTCGTCATCAGCGAATGCTATGAGATTTTGTATCGCCGTATCGCCGTCGGTACCGGCGAGTCCGTTTCCGCCCATGTTTGGTGCGGTATTGTCGCGTATCGCCCGAAAGGCGACTTCGGAGTAGTTTCCCTCGTCGAGTCCTCATCGTCCCGCCGTATTGTCATACAGACGGAGAATGTAGGTGTTTTGCGAGTTTTGCAGATTATCGATGAGATACTGCGTCGATAGCGTGATATTGCTGCCGGAGAGCGAGAGATCGTCCTGGATGGGCACACCGTCTTTCGTGAGCAGCGTGGCTTTTCGTATCCCGGAGACGAGCGACATGCCGGAGGCGGTCTCTGCAGTGAGGTATCCGTCGTACGAATCATCCGCCTCGGTATGCACGGTAAAGCTCACATTATCCGCCGGATCGCGGAAATAGAGTCCGTACTGTTCGCTTCTGTCATGGATGGCGCGTCGCTCTGCCTCGGCAGGGACGACACTGGAGCAGTAGTTTCCACACTCACCCGTGCCGAGCGCCGGATCGTCGTATGCAGCTCCGCTGCTCGTCTGCGTCCACATATCCCGTCGTCCCACCATCTGCGCGACGGTGTAGGTTTCGTTTGCCGTGTAGGCGAGATCCGATGTCTCCGAGAGTGCCTTGATTTCAAAGTCCGGTGCGGTTTTATCGACTTTGTATCGTACCCAGCTGTGGGCGATATTGCCGGCGTAGTCCTCGGAGTAGAGGTGGACGGTGACGACTCCTTCTCACTTTATGGTAAATCCGTTGCCGTTATTGTCGAGGAAAAACGGTACGCCCGGAGCGTCCGCGTTCATGCCCGTACCGGTGCGCGCACTGTCTTCGGATGCGATATTTGCATTGAGTGCTGCGAGTAGTGCACCCGTCGCCGAGGTAAATCCCGCTCAGTCTTGTCGGATTCAGACTTCTCCGGCTCCGCGCTCGACGTCGATATTCGTGACGAAAGAACCGGTCTGACACACCGATCACGCATCTACGAGCTCCGAGTGATGAGCGGCGCACCACTCGATGGTGTACGATTGGCGCTTTATACCGGCGCTCATAGACTGTACGGCCGCGGCATGCGCATCGGATAGATATAAAAACGATGCAAACGATGCGACCGTGAGCAGGAACGTGAGAGACATTCGCGAAAACATGGGACGAGAGGTAAGGACTGACTATTTCGATGTCGGGATCCCGCACACACGCTGGAGGTAGACGAGATCCGGGTATTGTTGTATTTGTGTATTTGGCTCTTCGAGGTCTTTGCAGAGATCCCATGACGGCTTTTCTATCCGGAGACTCGCGATGAGGACCATGATATCGGCTTCTGTGAGGACGACGTCCTGACTGCCGACGAATGCGCGAACTCGGGAAAATGCCTTGAGGAATGTCTCGGGAGTGGACGCGTTTTGTTCCTTGAGATAGTTGAGGATGAGGCGTCGACTCGAGAGTTGCTTTTTTCCATCGCTTGCGAGACGCGTCTGTGTCGCGAGATTTTCTGCCGTGAGATCCGAGAGCTCTGCGAGCGCATTGTCCCTTTCGACGATTTCCTGTGTGCGCTTGTATCCCGGCAGCGTTTCGATCGCGGGATTTTTTCTCGGGACCGACTGCTTTTCGATCGTGAGACGGGGAGCGCTGTTTGATGCACTTGGCTCTTGCTCGTCCGGATCGGGCGCCTCGGTCGTCTTTCCGCATCCCGAGAGCAGAGAAGTGATGAGTAGTATGAGGAGGAGTATCCGCATGGCAACCAAAAGAAAGAGTTTGCCATTCCATACTATCAGACTTTTTTGCTGCTGACAAAACGTACGTCTCGGTGGGCAGAATAGAGTCCGCGAGCGATGATATAGTACGATATGTTTTTTATAGAGTCAAGTGTTTGTGAGTCTCTATTTTCGAGGTGCAAAAATCCCCTCGCGGAGGAGGGGATTGATTATGAATTTGCTTTATGAATTACTTCTTCATATTCCTTTGGTAAAGGCAGTTTGAATTTTTTACAGAGATTTTTTACATCAAATATGTCTTTCTCTTTCAAAGAATATCCTGTATGTGAAGCAATCTGATACTCAGCGGATAGACAATGTACATCCGCATTGTTGATAGCTCCTCTTGCCATGAGAGAGCTGGCGGGATAAAAATCGCCATTTTCCTTAGGACCGTATATTCCGTCACCCATCTCATTTATCTCTATGACGTGAAAATCAATCTCATTGCCATTATCATCGCCTAATACAAAATTCCAAGAGCGAGTATCATCTCTTTGTATACTTTTATATCCAAGGTTTTGAAAAAACTCTTTTGCATTTTTTAGATCCTTTTTCTGTATGATGATATCTATATCGTTATGCTCTCTTGTTTGTTTGCCTAAAAGTGCATCAACACCCCATCCGCCATCCAGCCAAATCTGTATGCCGATTTTCTTGAGCTTTCAATAAATTTCTACAACTGTCTCAGCTTTCATGTGTTAGATGAGTTTGTAAGCTGGTCGGGGACGCGAGACTCGAACTCACAACCCCACGCTCCCAAAGCGTGTGCGCTACCAATTGCGCCAGTCCCCGAAAAGGTGAAAAGAGTATATTCAGTTTTTGCGGATTTGCGAGTGTCGCCGTGTACAAAATCATTGTTTTCCGGTTCGTCGCTATTCGGTCGTTTCTCCTGTTTGCGTACTCATCTCTTCGTCTGTCTCTGTATTTGCGCTTTTTCAAAACAAATCGGGGAAATCGTATCATCCCTCGGCTCCCTCGCGCAGACGATCAAAATCAAAATTTCGAATGCGAAGCTGATCCTCGATGATCTGCCGTATGACCTCACTGTCACGAAAATAGGTATAGGTGAGCCAGGACATGAGCGCGAGTCCCAGCACTGTCCCCATCGCAAAAAGCATGCCGAGGAGTATCTGATGGAGAAACGCCTGCGCTCGGCTGGGACGTCGCTCGGGGATGCCGCGCTCGGCGATATCCCGGAGCGAGCCGTCGATCCGTGCGAGTGATCTCTCCTGTTTTCGCAGGAGTGTGCGTACCGACGCGTGCGATTTGCGTCGGAGTCTATTTGATATACCCATGGACGATATCGAGGATGAGAGCAAAAAGCCTGCCGGGATCATGGCGGACGATATCCGTTTCATTGACCAGATCACGCTCCACGAGCTTGTAGCGTTTTCCCGAAAATGCCTCTCGATCACCGATCGTGAGGGGTTCTTTTTTTTCCTCGCGCCAGTAGCGCTCTGCGATGTCGGGACGGATATTTCATGAGTTTGCGATGACGAAATCGAGGCGATCCCCGATATACTCCTCTATCACCCGCACGAAATCCTCGACTCGAAATCGGGAGGTCTCGCCGTATTTTGTCATGGCATTGCAGATATAGATGACTCGCGCTTTGGATTCGGCGAGTGCCTCGCGCATTCACGCACAAAGCAGATTTGCCACGATGCTGGTATACAGATCGCCCGGACCGATGATGACGTAGTCTGAAAATCGGATGGCTTCGCTTGCTCGCGGATTGACTGTGCCGGCTCCCGTCAGAAATGCCCGACTGATCGACAGCGACGGATTGTGTGAGCGCGATCCCGGATTTGACTCGGAAATGTCGATGTATTTTTCGCCGATGATCTCGGTCCCGTCCTCCAGCGTGACCCCCAGGTGCACGTCCTCCAGCGTGACGGGGATGACACGCCCCCGCGTACGAAACATGCGCGAGCAGATCTCCACCCCCCGCTCGAAATCACCCGTGATGTCTGTGAGTGCCGCCAGGAGGATATTGCCGATTTTATTTCCGCCGATGGTACCCTCCTCATCAAATCGATACTCAAACAGTCGACGTACTGTCTCGGTATCCTCGGCGAGTGCCACGATGGATCGACGAATGTCCCCCGGCGGCAATATGCCAAACTGATCGCGAATCTGCCCCGCCGTACCGCCCGAGTCCGCGACAGAGACGATCGCCGAGATATTGAAATCCGCGTGCTGTTTGAGGCTGGAGAGGACGGCGAAAGTACCGGCACCGCCGCCGATGGTAGTGATATTGACGGGCATGGACTGTGAGAATGATGATACTGGAGTATAGTGAAAGAAGCTATCGGTGCAAGATGGGAAGAATTTTTGTCTAAAAAATTTTTGACAGGATAAAATCCATGGGTATATTGCGAATTGATAAAAGTTATAATCACCCCATGGAAACATCTACTATCGATGCACCACGCCCCAGTGCTCCCAGTGCCACTCCTCATGGAAAAGCATGCAAATTGACAACGCTCGCTGCAGCGGGAGTGCTATGAGTGCTGACGCTCGGGAGTCCTAGTGATGCAAGCGCACAAGCATCAAGAGATATATGTCCACGGGAGCAGGCGGGAATAAGGGAAGAAAAAGACGGAGATAATAGCACCATCACGCACATATGTGGAAATGAACTTGAGACTCCTTATCGTTTTTCCGGACGGCTCGTTGTACTGCTTACACCAGGGGCATGAGATCAGCACGCGATCATTATTCCTCTTGATGCAGACGTACCTCCTGCATGTGTCTTCATCTCTGTGCAGGGATTTTTAGCATGTGCTACGTTAGCAGAGCTCAGTGGTAGTACACTCCAAATTATCGGTGTCGGATGAATAAGAGTTTCCGAAGTCCTTAAGAATTTGGGGACAGCCGAAGAAGATGACAATCCATGACAACGTACAGATCATGATGATCGTGTAAAGGATGACTGAATGGCGATATAATGTAAGTGCGCGATTGTCCACAGTAGCAGCATGAACGCATCCCGACTGCCAAGCTAAAAAAGCGAATGCTTGATTTTCCCGCCGATTCGTCTATACTCGAGTCGGTTTTTTGTTTTTTTACCGACTGTACTATGGATCCGATTTTGTATCTACTCATCGTCGGAGCGCTCATCGTCGCGTTTCTGTCGGTCAAAAAGGTCTCGCAGGGTGAGGAGGGACTGGTCGAGACACTCGGAAAGTATACCGGTACGATCGGTCCCGGGATTCGATTTATATTTCCCGGTATCCAGTCGCTGAAAAAAGTGGACATCCGCGAGCAGGTCGTGAATGTCCCGGAGCAGCAGATCATCACGATGGACAATGTCGGCGTGGCGGTGGACGGGCTGGTGTACGTCCAGATCATCGACTCGTACAAAGCGGTGTACGAGATCTCAAACGTATTCATGGCGGTGGTAAATCTGGCACAGACAAATCTGCGCTCGGTACTGGGGACGATGTCGCTGGATGAGACACTCTCAAATCGTGAAGCGATCAATGGTCGGCTCCTCCAGTCGCTGGATCGCGAGACCAATAAATGGGGAGTCAAAGTCATGCGCGTAGAGATCAAACGTCTGGATCCGCCTCACGATATCCAGGAGGCGATGAGCAAACAGATGAAAGCGGAGCGCGAAAAGCGGGCGGATATCCTGGAGGCGGAGGGATATAAAATGTCGCTCATCACAAAGTCCGAGGGAGACAAACAATCGAAAATCCTGCAGGCGGAGGGAGAAAAAGAAGCTGCCATCCTCGAGGCACAGGGACAGGCGCAGGCTCGTGTGCTCGCTGCGGAGGCGGAGGCGAAATCCCTCGAGCTCGAGTCAAAAGCCGCACAGGACTTTTTCCAGGGGCAAGCGGTGACGAAAGAGCAGCTCACCGTCATCCAAAACGCACTCGGCGGCGGCAATACAAAGTATATTCTCGATTCGGATATTCTCGCGTCTCTCGGGAAAGCCTTTGGTGTAAAATAATTTTTGGAGTATGACGCCATTCATGGTCGATATGTTTGCCGATGTTCTCACGCTCTGGATAGCGGTCGGGCTCTTCTTTCTCATCGTGGAGATTCTCACCGTCACATTTTACGGACTCGCGATCGCGGGCGGATGTTTCGTGACGGCGCTGTATGCATGGATATTTGGCGAGACGGACATATCGATCATACAGGGAATTATCTTTGCGATCTCGACGAGCGCATTTGCGTATTTTCTGCCAAAACTTCTCACACCTCCGCCCGATATCCGAAAGGTCGGGATTTCCGCTCATGAGGGCAGGACATTCACGCTCAAAGAAATGGACGGCGACTATAAAATCACGATCGACGGAGTCGACTACCTGATAGATGCGGACTCCATAACAGACGCCTTTGCCGCGGGAAAAAAGGTGCGTCTCGACTCCACGAAAGAGGGAGTCATTCATGTGTCGCTTGTTTCGTAGTCGATGGCGCTACAGTTGCACTCGGAGGATACTATCCAAGCACGAATCCGCGAAGCATTCGAGCAGTATGAAATACCGGTTTCCGCTGATCAGACGGCGCAGCTATCCCGGTTTTTGCGGATTTTCATGGAGATGAATTCGACGATCAATCTCTCCGCGATCCGCGATCCCGATGCCATCATAGAAAAGCATTTCGTCGACAGTATCATCATCCTGCGAAAATTCGCACTGTCGGGGCGCGGTCTCGATCTCTGAAGCGGCGGGGGATTTCCCGGTATTCCCCTCGCGATCGTGTGTCCGGATATCGCCCTCACGCTCCTGGACTCTGTGGGAAAAAAAGTGCGATGTGTCGGACAATGTATCGAGATGCTCGGACTCTCGAATGCTGTCGCCATCCGGGGTCGAGCTGAGGAAGCCGGAAAACGACCCGGGCATGCCGGACAGTACGACTTCGTGGTGTCGCGCGCGACGGCGTATCTGCCCAGATTGCTTGAGTGGTCGACGCTGTTTCTAAAGCCGGGCGGCATGCTCTATGCCTATAAACTGCCGAGTAACGAGGAAATGACGGACGCCGAGCGTGCATGCCGACAGCTCGGATTCGCGCTCTCGGATCGGTATGACTATACCCTCGCCGAGCGGGAGCGGGTAGTGCTGGGGTATGTGAAAATTCGATAGTTGTTTTGTCAATAGCTCTCGATCGACATGCTGGGATTTTCATGGCTTTGTGAGCAATTTTGGATAGTGCTTGCCTTCATTGTATTTGCGATCCCTTTGCGTCAATACGTGCGTACATTGGGATGATTTACAGAAAAATAGCAAAAACGCTTTTATCCCTCCTCCGCAAAACCACCGGTTTACTAACCGGTGGATGGAGAGTATCCGAACGACAGTGAGGACGGACACAGTTTGAAATTCGCCCGCAGGGCGATAAAAGCCCCCTGTCTTCTGACAGGTGGGAGTTTACTCATGGTGCTATTCTTCTTTACTCTCTGTGAAAGTCATCGCCATCCATATCCGACATCGCTACCCCCTCCCAAAATCATCACTAAATCGCACGATATCATCCTCCTCCAGATAGTCGCCGATCTGACTCTCGATGAGGTGCAGCGTGATCTTCCCGGGATTTTCCAGGCGGTGCTGCGATCCCGTCGGGATAAATGTGCTCTCTCCTTTCCGCAGCAGTATCGAATTTCCATCCACCTCGACACGTGCCGTACCGGAGACGACGACCCAGTGCTCGCTTCTGTGGTGGTGCATCTGCGAGGAGAGCTTCTTTCCGGGCAGGACGGTGAGTCGCTTTGATTTGAATCCGGGTCCCTCGTCGATGATCGTATAGCTGCCCCACGGGCGGTAGACGGTACGCCCGATATCGGCTGCGGGATGGTCCTGGGACGCGAGGGATTTTACGATGCTTTTCGCTCATTGCGTGGCGCCCTTTTTCGCGACGAGCAGGGCATCCGGTGTATCGATGACGACCAGATCGTCGACTCCCACGAGCGCGATGACTTTATCGCGCGTCTCCGATAGGGCGAAATTTTTTTGGGCGTCGTACTCGATGATTTCCGGTTTTTCCGAGGAGACAGCTCATAAAAAATTTGCAAGCGCATCAAAGCTCCCGAGGTCCGTCCACTCCACGCCCGAGAGCTCTGCGACCGAGACGGTACGAGATTTTTCCAGTAGTCCGTAGTCTATCGACTCCGATGTTATCGCTTCAAATCGTTTTTCTGTCGATTCATCCGTATAAAATACGCTCGAAAATTCCGGATTTGCCCGATCGATCTCCCGACGAAATACCGCGGGAGAGAGCAGGAAAATACCGGCATTCCAGAGAAAACCACTCTGGATGTATTCGCTTGCGCGCTGACTGTCCGGCTTTTCGTGAAAGCTTCGTACCTCTGTAATCTCCGCTCCAAAGTCAGCTGGCTCTATGTAGCCGTACCCCGTCTCCGGATAGGTCGGTACGACCCCGAAAGTGATGATACGATCGTGTGCGTACGTCTCGGCATATCGGACGATCTCGGCAAATCGTGACTCTCCTGCGATAAAGTGATCGGACGGCAGGATGAGAGTCGGCGCGTCCGGTGCTATGGACTCCAGTCCGAGGGCGATGGCTGGGAGAGTGTTTTTCCCGGCGGGTTCGCGCAGGATCTGGGTTTCGTTCAGGGGGATGCTGATTTCCGCTGCCTGATTGACGATATGAAAAAAATACTCATCTCCGGCGACGATGCGCAGCTCTTCGGGATCTGCCAGTCTGAGCGCGCGCTCGAGCGTCAGCTGAAAGAGCGATCGCCCGCCGAGCGCTTCGAGCGAGACGAATTGTTTTGGATAGCGCTGCCGCGAGAGGGGCCAGAGACGGGTACCGCTGCCGCCGGCGAGGATGATGACGTGCATGGGATGAGTAGAGGATACTGCGCTTTAGTATAGTGCTGCCGGAAAAGAAAGCAATTGCAGTATAGGTCTCTTGTTCTTATCATTCATGAATACTTCTGTAGTGTCTCGCCCTTTTTACGATCAATGCTCTTTTTCTTTTGTCGACATATTGCAGACTGCATATTGAGTTTTGCAGGTATGTACGTACTTGATTTTCCCGGTATTCGAAAGCATGCTTTTATCGAGGCACAAATCATGGGGTCTTATGATCACGCGAGGTGAAAATGTATGAGAAACATTTCCCATACTGCAGCAGGGAAAATGTTGATTTTTTCGCGTCATCAAAGAACCTCATGGTGCTCCCTGCAGGAATCGAACCTGCAACCCTCGGTTTCGAAGACCGATACTCTATCCAATTGAGCTAAGGGAGCGAGAGCCAGAAAATGATATGAAAAAATCTGAAAAAGCCAAGTGATTTTGCAAATTTCGAGTATACTGCGGGCTTTGTCACATATCGCGAATCGCATGTCGAAAATCATCACCATCGTCGGTCGTCCGAATGTCTGAAAGTCAAGCCTCTTCAATGCGCTCTCGGGACAGCGTATCGTGATCACCGCGGACGAGGCGGGTACGACGCGCGATATCGTAGAGCATCCGTTCCGAGACGAGAGTGGGCGTGTCAGGGCGATGCTCCGCGACTCTGGTGGGCTTACTTTCGGTGAAGATGATGCGATCCTCACCGATATTCAGGCGCGAGTGGAGCGCTCGATCGCAGAGTCCGACGTGATCATTTTCGTCGTCGAGTACGATCGTATCACGAGAGAGGACGAGTGGATCGCCCAGAGACTGCGAAAAACCGATATTCCGGTGATCCTCGCCGCAAATAAAGCGGACAGTCTCGAGCGTGCACTCTCGGCGTACGAAGCGCTCTCGCTCGGATTTTCTCATTTTGCTATCACGAGTGCGGCACATCGTCGCGGCATTGACGAGCTGCGCGCACTGTGTTTTTCGTGTCTTTCGGAT